>NZ_WJSP02000058.1 GCF_009720255.1 Agromyces humi
CGGATGGATGCTTCCGTGGCTTCGCGGGCGGCTCCCGTACCGCTATTGGCGCAAGGTCGTGACGGCCGCGCAGGGAATCGCCCTCACCCTCGCGGCATCCGGCCTGATCCCCGAGGTCGCGGGTGCGGTCGTCGGCCTCGCATTGCTTCTGCTGCTCGAGTCGTTCGGTCGTGACGTGGTGTGGCTGGCGCTCCGAAGCCGGGCTCCGCGGGTCGAGGTGGGCGCGCCGTGACCGACGCACCCGGTCGTTCGAGGGGCTGGAGCCGAGATCATGCGGCCCGCTGGCTGCGGAGCACGACCGGGGTGGCGATGGCGAGGATCACGACGCCGATGGCGTCGACGACGACGGTCTGCGGGACGAGCGTGAAGTCCCACGTCTCGGTGATGCCGAACAGCCCGACGGTCAGGGCCAGCAGGAGCGCCGCAAGGCTCGCGATGGCGAAGAGCAGGCTGAGGACGGTGGCGAAGACCAGGAGCCGCCCGTGCAGTACGAGCATCCCGATCGCCAGCACGATACCTGCGATCGCGTTCAGGACGAAGAAGACGCCCAGGATGCCGCCGACGCCGTCGAAGACGAGGAACAGGTGGATCCCGCCGATCGCGGCGAGGACGATCGCGCTGAGGATCCTCAGGACCCACAGGACGGGCCGGTTGCTTGCAGTCATGTTCATACCCGCTTCCGATCGAGGCCTCCGGCGGAGCCGCTGACAATGACACGAGACAGCAGGGGCAGGGGTTCACTCGCGTGGATGCCCCGAGCACGGGATCGGGTCTCGCTGGTGGTCGCGGTCCTGCTCCTCCTCGTGGTGCCGCTCGTGCCGGGAGCGCTCGCGGACGGCGCTCCGGCGGCGCTCGTCGGACTTCCCGCGGAGTCGATCCTCGTGCTGTTCCTGTTCTTCCTCCTTCCCTGGCCTTCCGCCCGCCTCAGCGCCGCAGTCGGCTTCGCGGTCACGATCGTCGCCGCGCTCGTGCTCGCCGGCATCGACGCCGGGTACCGGTCCGTGCTCGACATCCCCTTCGATCCGCTCGACTGGCAGCAGCTGAGCGACGCGTTCGGGGTCGTCCAGGGTTCCATCGGCGCCGTCCCCGCACACGCGCTCGTCGTGCTACTCGCCGTCGTCGCGGTCGGGCTCACCATCGCCCTGTCGTGGGCCGCGCTTCGCGTGGGACGCGCGATCCGTCCGGAACGTGCGCACGGCGCGGCCGTGATCTCAACGGTCGCCGCGGCATGGGTCATCGCCGCACTGGTGGGCTTGCATCCGGTTGCCGGACAGCCGGCCGCGGCCGCCGCCTCCCTCCGCGCGATCACCGCCTCGGCCTCCCACGCCGCAGCGGGGCTCGCCGCGCTGGCCGACCTTCCCGAGCAGATCGCGACCGACCCCTACCGTGACGCACCGGGCGCCGACCTGCTGACCTCGCTGGAGGGCAAGGACGTCGTCTTCGCCTTCATCGAGAGCTACGGCGAGGTGGCCGTGCAGGGGGCCGGCTTCTCGGGGGGCGTGGATCAGGCGCTCCGCGACGGCGAGGCGCGGCTCCGCGCTGACGGCTACGCCTCCCAGAGCGCCTTCCTCACCTCGCCGACGTTCGGGGGCCTCAGCTGGCTCGCGCACTCCACGTTCCAGACGGGGCTCTGGATCGACCGGCAGCCGCTCTACAGCGCGGTCGTCCGGAGCGATCGCTTCACCCTGAGCCGGGCATTCGGGCGAGCCGGCTGGCGCACGGTCAGCGTCGTGCCCTCGAACACGGAACCGTGGTCGTTCGGCACCTCGTTCTACCACTTCGACAGCCTGCTCGACGCCAACAACGTCGGCTACCGGGGGCCGTCGTTCGGGTATGCGCGGATCCCGGACCAGTACACGTGGAAGCACTTCGCCGACCACGAGCTCGCAGGGGACCACCAGCCGGTCATGGCCGAGATCGACCTCGTCTCGTCGCACACGCCCTGGGCACCGCTCCCTCGGCTCGTGCCGTGGTCGACGGTCGGAGACGGGTCCGTGTTCGGGCCCCAGCCCGCTCAGGGGGAGTCCGCGGCCGGCGTCTGGCAGGACCCGAAGCGGGTGCAACGGGCGTACGCCCAGTCGATCGAGTACTCGCTCGACGCGATGTTCGCGTTCCTGCACGAGGCCGACGATCCGAATCTGGTGCTCGTGGTGCTCGGCGACCATCAGCCGGCGACGATCGTGAGCGGTCAGGGCGCCGGCCACGACGTGCCGATCAGCATCATCTCGAAGGACGCGACGGTCTTCGAGGCCATCGAGGGATGGCACTGGGACGACGGGATGCTGCCGGCGCCCGACGCGCCCGTCTGGCCGATGAGCGCCTTCCGTGATCGCTTCCTCGACGCGTTCAGCGCCGGCGGCCCACCACGAAGTAGCTCAGCGGACCGATGAAGTTCACGGCGATGAGCACCGCCCACAGGGCCTTGGGGCCGCGGACCAGTGCCGCGGGCCGGCGGGCCAGGTCGGTCCAGGCGGTCGCGGCGAGCGCGAGCTGCACGGATGCCGCGATGAGCATGCCCGTCTTACGGCCGCTCGAGAGCTCGTTCCAGTTCTGCGCGGGCATCTCCGACTCCCTCCTCGAGGTCGACGACATCGACCGTCTCGGGGTCACCCTAGTCCCACGGTGAGGCGACCGGTACGCCCGACGTCTCTCGGCGGCGGCGGTCATTGCGCGGCGACCGCCCGCCGCTGCTCGTCCACGAATCGGGAGTCGCCGTCGAGGAACCGCATGCCGCATCCGGCGAGCAACGCTCCGGCACCCCCGACCACGAGGTCGCCGATCGAGTCGGAGTAGCCGACGTAGATCGCCGCGTCGATGAACGTGTGCCCGAACCACTCGGCGACCTCCCAGAGCACGCCCAACGAGAGCCCGAGTGCCGTCGTGAGGAGCACGGCCGAGGCGACCGGATGACGGAGCCGCCCGGCATCCGCGATCACCCCCGTTCGTTGCAGCAGCACGTACAGCAGCGCCGCGGCGAGCCCGTTGGTCGCGAAGTGCGTCGGGATGTCCCACCACCGGACCGACAGGTAGATCTCGAGCACGCTGCTCCACGCGGAGACGAGCACGGCCACGCCGAAGGCGAGGTCCACGCTCGGACGGACGCCGAGGAGGCGCGGGAACAGCGACGCGAAGACGGCGAGCGACACGGTGAGGGCGGGGAGCGGACCCCAGCCGACGGCCGCCACCACGATGCTCGCCGCGCCGAGCAGGCGCAGCGCATCGGCGAGAACCTCGGAGCCGTCGGGTCGGCGGAGGAAGGTCGCGATCATCGTGACGCTGCCTCGGGTCGGGCCTCCGGTGCGCCGGTGTCGGGGCCAGCCGCGGGCGCCGCCCGGATCACGGCCTGCACCGGCTCGTGATCGGATGCCGCGGCGCCGTCGAATCGCACCGCGTTGATGCCCGTGCGCTCGACGACGACGCGAGGCCCGACGAGGATGAGGTCGATGCGCTTGCCCCCGCGACGCAGGCGCCGGTAGTTCGAGAACGTGCCCCACTGCGGGGTCAGGCGCTCGCTCGCCGTCACCCAGGTGTCGCGGAGCACGCCGCTCTCGGTGAAGCGCCGGTAGACCGCGGAGTCCACTTCCGCGTTGACGTCGCCGGTGACCACGATCGTCGGGCGTGGATCGGCCGTGCTCGCGGCAGTCGCCCTCGCCACCAGGTACCGCGCGGACTCGAGCCTCGATCGGGTCGAGAGGTGATCGAGATGCGTGTTGGAGGCGAGCACCCGCGCCCCGGTCGCGCGGTCGGAGAACTCGGCCTCCACGACGACGCGGCGGACGAGGTTTCCCCACGACCGCGACCCGGCGACCTCAGGAGTCGACGACAGGGCGAGCTGCCGCCACTGCCTGAGCTCGAGCCGTTCGGCGTCGTAGAAGATCGGACAGCGCTCGCCACGACCCGACGGATTCCGTCCGTTCCCGATCCACCGGTAGCGCGGCCCCAAGGCGTGGGCGACGTCGTCCACCTGGTCGGCGAGCGCCTCCTGCAGGCCGAGGATGGTGGGTTGCTCGGCGGCGAGGATGCGTCGGACGAGCGGCCTCCGTGCGCTCCAGCGATCCGGACTTCCCGGCATGACGTGGGGGAGGCGCCGACGGATGTTGTACGTCATCACGTGCAGGTCGGGCGGCGCCACCGATCCGATCAGCGCG
Organism: Agromyces humi; assembly: GCF_009720255.1. Taxonomy (GTDB): domain Bacteria; phylum Actinomycetota; class Actinomycetes; order Actinomycetales; family Microbacteriaceae; genus Agromyces; species Agromyces humi. Next base: position 4,149 of record NZ_WJSP02000058.1, read on the forward strand.
GCATCCGTCATCGTCACAGCCTACGGCGGCGCAGGTCGGGAACGATGGGGGTTGCGCCACGACGAGAGCCGGCCGTGCATCCCCCGATGCACGGCCGGCCGTCGTCGTCGGACTCCGACTACCCGAGCAGCTTGGCCTTCGCGGCCGCGAACTCCTCGTCGCTCAGGATGCCCTGGGCCTTCAGGTCGGCGAGCTGCTGCAGTTGGGCGATGACGTCCGACCCGCCGCCAGCCGGTGCCGCCGCAGGCGGTGGCGCCGCTGCGGCCTGCTGCTGCGCGACCGCCTCGGCGGCGGCCTGCTGCATGGCGGCCTGCTGCTGCTGCGCCTCGTACTGCTGCGCCTCGTACTGCTGCTCGGCCTTCGCCTGCTGGTTGCGCTGCATGCTGCCGCTTACTGCGGTCGCCGTGCCGGCGACCACCGCGGTGCGGGCTGCCATGCCCACCAGTCCGGGTCGGCCCATCCTTCTCATCATCGGCATCGGTCTCGTCCTTCCGTGCTCAGTTCTCGGTGAGCGCGCCGGCGGCGCGCACTTCCTCGACCACGGCGTTCACGACCGGGGCCGGGATGCGCACGGAGTCGACGACGAACCCGTCGGCCTCGAACAGCCTCGAGGCCAGGTGCTTCGCCCAGGTGAGCTCGACCACGAGGAGGAGCGCCGAGGTGCCCAGCGGAAGTCGACCGCTCAGCTCCTCGAGGTCCTCGTGCGACGCGATGCCCGAGGCGGCGAGGTCGATCTCGCCGATCTCGATGCCCGCCTCGTCCAGCTCGATCCAGTCGATCTCCCCGGTCTCGGCCCGGGTCACGTAGACGAGATCGAGCAGGCGCACCGTGCCGGCGTCCGCCAGGTCGAGGATCGCGTCGAGGACGCCGGCCTTCGGGCGGTCTCCCTCGAACGCGGCGAGCACCAGCTCGACGGGCCCGAATTCCAGATCGGTCATGATTCGCCTTTCCTGCTGCCGGCTACGCGCCCTGCAGCGCCTTGGCCTTGAGGGAGTCGAACTCGGCCTGCGTGATGGCACCGGAATCGAGGAGCTGCTTGCCCTTCTCGATCTCGGCCGCCGTCGACGACGAGGAGGAGCCGGCCACCGTGCGGATGTAGTCCGCGTTCGCCGCCTGGACCTCTGCGGCGCGTGCAGCGTTCCGCTCGGCCATCCCGCGGCCGCGTGCGATCAGGTAGATGAACGCCGCAAGGAACGGCAGGAACACGAGGAACAGCACCCACAGCGCCTTGCCCCAGCCGTTCAGCGTGTTGTCCCGGAAGATGTCGATGAACACCGTGATGAAGATCCAGATGCACGCGATGATCACGTAGAACCAGAAGAGCCACACCAGGAAGTCCCAGAAGCTGTTCATACCAACGGCCTTTCATTCCGCTTGACCGGTCTCGCCGGTATCCCTTCGGACGCTAGGCCGCGACGTGACCCCTCGCATCACGCAGATCGGATGATCCTCACCGCTTCACGGCGTCGTGGGGCCGAATCATCCGATCTGCATGATGCGTGGGATCGCCGTAGGGCGTCCACTTGTGCGTAGCTTCGACGACGTGGAAGGGGGCCGCCGTGGACTACACGGACCGCCTGCGCAGGCTCGCGATCAACGACGAGCGGCTCGCGGAAGACGGCCTCGACGACGCCGGGATCGGCGTCGTCGGACTCGACGCGAAGTCGCTCGCGCTCGCCCGCATCGCGGCCCTCGTCGCGGTGGGCGGCGCCGAGCCGTCGTTCGGTTCGCAGACGGACGCCGCCGTGAGCGTGGGCGCGTCGCCGGGTGAGATCGTCGACGTGCTGGTGGGCATCATCCCGGTGGTCGGGCTTCCCCGCGTGGTCGCGGCGGCACCGAAGGTCGCGCTGGCCCTGGGCCACGACATCGACGACGCGTTCGACGACGTCGGCGTCACCCGCGGAGACTAGGCGCCGAGCAGTCCCAGCGCCATCGCACGCTCCACCGCTTCGCTGCGCGCCGAGACGCCGAGCTTGCGGTAGATGGAGCCGACCTCTGAACTCACGGTGTTGCGCGAGATGAACAGGCGCTCGCCGATCTCCCTGATGGACAGGTGCGTCTGCAGGTACGGCAGCAGCCGGAGCTCAGCGGGCGTGAGCGGCGGGCCGCCGATGGGACCCGGCTGCTCGCCCGACGTCACCGTCTCGCGGAGTCGGGCGACCTCGTCGACGAGGGTGCCCAGCGACGGACGGTGGAGGAGGATGTCGTCGATCTCCCGCAGGAGGTGCGCGGAGGTGGCACGGTCGGCGAGTGCCCAGAAGACCCTCGCGAGCTCGAGGCGCACGCGGACCGAGATGTGGGGGACGGCAGAGGTGCACGTGGGCCTCGCGCGCATCGCCCTCGTGAGCTGTCGATGCGCTGCCGGAAGGTCACCGCGGTGCACCTCGAGGCGGGCCGCTTCGACGAACGTGAGCACCGCGGTGGCGTAGTCGTGCATGTGCCGCCGCTCGATCGCCGCGAGTGCGGTCTGCACATGGCCGTCGCCGTCGGCCCACCGGCCCGCGTCCATGGCGAGCTTCGCGAGCTCGGACTCGCTCACGATGAGGACGTCGTTGTTGCCTCGAGCTGCCGCGGTCGCCGAGCACTCCGCGAAGGCGGCTGCGGCGAGCTCGTCGGAGCCGAGCAGCAGATGCGCCTGGCCGAGGAGCGCCAGGGCCTGGTCTCGCCACGGACTCCACGACGGCTCCGCCGCAAGGGCGAACTGCGCGTCCGACAAGGCCTGTTCGGGCCCTGCGGGGCACATCATCGCCCGCAGCATCGCGCGCGCGGACTCGAACGAGGCGGTTCCGTCGTCGGGCACGCCGTCGTACGACGCATGCTCCAGCACCGACGCCCAGCGGTCCGCTTCGTTGACCTGCCCGGTGAGGGCCGCGAGCCAGCCGGCGAGCACGGCGAGCGGGGGATACGCCTCGATCGCGGGGTTGCCGAGCGCGGCGAACCATCGCTGCACCGTCGTCAGCTGGCCGGCCTGGTAGGTGTCGAGCGTCACCGTCGACACGAGGTGGGTCGCCCGCGGTCGCTCCGTGGCGTCGTCGAGCAGGTGCTCGATCGCCATGGCGGGTGAGCCGTGGTCCTCGAACCAGGAGGCAGCGGCGAGGTGCAGGGGAGGGACCTCGTCGGGCTCCACGCGGCGGAGCTCCCCGAGCAGGAACTCGCGGAAGAGCGCGTGATAGCGGTACCACTCGCGGTGGCGATCCAGCGGCACGAGGAACACGTTGGCGGCCTCGAGCTCGCGCAGCATCTCCTGCGAGTCGGCACGGTCGAGCACCGCGTCGCAGAGCTGCGCGGAGAAGGTGTCGAGCGTGGCGGTGCGGCGGAGGAACCGCTGTTGCGGCTCCGTGAGCTTCGCCATCGACTCACGGTAGAGGTAGTCGGCGACGTAGCGGTCGTCCCCGGAGACGGCGACGGACTGGGCGCCGGTGTCGTGCGCGATGACGGCGGCGAGGTACAGACCGACCGGCCACCCCTCGGTGCGCTCGGCGATCATCGCCGCGTCGTCAGGACTCAGCGGCACGTCGGCGTCGGCGAAGATCGCCGCGGCGCCGGCCGCGTCCAGGGTGAGCTCGGACGTCGTGATCTCGAACGTCTGTCCCGCCGCCCGGAGCCGGGCCAGATGGGGCTGCTCCGCGCGGCTGGACACGATCACCTGCGAATCGCGTGGGACGCCGCCGAGGACGATGCTGAGCACGTCGTGGCAGGCGGGCGAGCGCACCAGGTGGAGGTCGTCGATCATGAGGACGAACGGTACGGGCGAGGCGCGCAGCGCGGATGCCAGCAGCGGCGCCGCGCGTCCGAGCGCCGACCCGCCGTGCCCGCGCACGTCGTCGGCGAGCCGTTCCCGACCGGGGGAGATGCGGGCGAACGCCGAGGCGAGCAGCGTCAACAGGGCCGCCGGGTCGTCGTCGAACCGATCGAGCGACACCCAGGCGACCGGTCGGTCCTCGAGGCGCGCCCACTCCGCGAGGAGCGTCGACTTACCGTACCCGGCGGGGGCGGTGACCCCGACGACCCGGCGCTGTGCCGCACGGGCTTCGGCGATCAGCGGGGCTCGACTGACCGAGCCACGGGCTGGGGGCTCCGGGACTGACAGCTTGGCGTCGAGCAGGAGACGATCCAGCTCGACCTCCGACGCGAGGGACGCCGGAGCTTCCTCGAACACGTTCGAAGCCTATTCATCGCACAGAGGATTGCTCAAGAGCCCGCGGACGCGGCGTGTCGGAACAGCAGGCGAACATTCCCCGCACGGGATGTGTCGCCCGCGGCGCGCGTGGGAGTAGGTTGAGCGACACGACCGCTCGGGCGGCCGCGGCATCCGACACCGTAGGAGACTTCGATGACCTTCTTGAGCAGCGTCTGGGACGTGTTCTGGTTCTACTTCATGATCTTCGCGTACATCGCGTATCTCTTCGTGCTCGTGTACATCCTGATCGACATCTTCCGCGACCACACGCTGAACGGCTGGCTCAAGGCGCTCTGGGTGCTCCTCCTCGTCTTCGTGCCGTGGCTGACCGCGATCGTGTACCTCATCGTGCGTGGCAAGTCGATGGCCGAGCGCACTGAGGCGCGGCGCAACCCGAACATCGTCGAGTACTCCGACGCCGAGGTGCGCTCGGTCTCGTTCGCCAGTCCCACCGACGAGATCGCGAAGGCGCAGGCGCTGCGCGACCAGGGCGTCATCAGCGACGGCGAGTTCGAGGCGCTGAAGGCGAAGGCACTGGGAAACAAGTTCTGACGCCGACGCGCGCCGTCGCACGGCGATCCGGCGGGCCGGTGTGACGCCCGCCGGATCGGCGTGATCAGACGGTGCCCGCAGCCGCCAGGATGGCCGACACCGCGGCATCCGGGTGCGAGACCATCGACACGTGCGAAGCACCGTCGACCTCGCTGACCGTCGAGCCGGCACGCTCCGCCATGCGACGCAGCACGGCGACCGGGATGACGCGGTCGTCGGTGCCGATGACCGCCCAGCTCGGGATCGTCTTCCACGCGGGCGCACCCGACGGCGTGACGTTCGCCACGAGCGACGCCGGACGCTGGCTGGCGACGATCGTCCACCGGTCGGCCTCTGGGAGGTCCTGCGCGAACGACCCGTGCACGACGTCGGCCTTCAGGAACACCTCCGCCGCGCCCTCGGGTGCCCCCGGGTATCCAGCGATGTCGAAGACCGTCGTCGGGTCGGCGACGGCGAGCGCCGAGCCCGAACCGTCGAGGATCTGCAGCACCGTCACGCCCTCGTCGGGCATGAACGCGTTGACGTAGACGAGCGCGCGGACGTCGCCGGCGGCGGCACCGGCGTTGGTGATCACGGCTCCGCCGTACGAGTGGCCGACGAGCACGACCGGCCCGCTCGTGCGCTGGGCGAGGAACGACGCCACATACGCGGCGTCGTCCGTGAGTCCCCGCAGGAGGTTCGGCGGCACGAGCACCGTGTATCCCTGCGCCTGCAGGGCCCTCGTCACCGCGTCCCAGCTGGAACCGTCGGCCCACGCTCCGTGCACCAGCACGATCGTCGGCTTCGTCGTCGCATCCGTCATCGTTCGTCCTCCTTCGCCCGGGCGACGACCGACCGGCGTCGCCATGGCGCAGAATACGCCGCGACGCCGGTGGTGCACCAGAGCCGAGCGCGTCCGGATCGGCAGTCGCTGGCCCCCCGCCGCAGAACCCCGTAGCCTCGGCTCATGGCGCGCTCATGGTCGACCGACTCCGACGGACCGGCCGGCTTCGACGTGCGGGAGTTCGCGAGGACCGCGCGCGGCAGCATGCGCGATCACCTCGACCTGAGCTCGTTGGCCGAAGGGCCGCTCCCGACCGAGGTCCACGACGCGCTGGCCGTGCTCGCCGTGCTCGAGGCCGCCACGATGCCGCACCTGCGCAACGTGCTCGTCACCCACACGCACAAGGACGCCCGCGTCACGGCGTTCCTCGTCACGTGGGCGTTCGAGAAGTACTGGATCGCGGATGCCCTCCGCGCGATCGTGGACGCCGGCACGGGCCCGTCGGGCGCCCCTGCGGCGTCGGCCGCGGCGAGGGCGGGGACGGCGGGGAAGGCCGGCGATCGCGGATCGTCGGGGACGGCATCCGGCGGACGCGGCCCCGTGCGACGGGCGCTGGCGGGACTCACCCAGGGCTGGGACGTCGTCGGAGCGCACCTCGCCCTGGGACTCGTCGACGACCTGGTGCTGCGGGCCGCCTACACGCGGGTGCTCGCGTGCTCCTCGGATGCCGCCGTTCACGCCTCCATCGAGCGCATCCTCGCCGTCAAGGAACGGCATTCGCGCTTCTTCGACGAGGAGGTGCGGCGGCGGCTGTCGGCATCGGGCAGGGCCGCGCGGCTCGCCCGCCGCGAGCTCCGTCGCACGACCTGGCCGCTCGGATCCGGCGCGATCACCGTCGCCGAGCGGAGCGCATTCACGCAGTTCACCTTCGGCGTCGCGCACGGCCGCGCGCTCGAGGACCTCCGGGGTGACCTCGCCGCGCTGCCCGGCATCGACGTCCGCACGGTGGCGAGCGTGCTGCGAGGACTCGCCGGCTGACGCGTCACCGGTACATCGGTCTCGACAGGAAGGGGCTCGCATGGGGTTCGACATCGACCGCTACACGGCGACCTCGGTGAGCGTGCACTGGGACGACCTCGACCTCGAGGACTTCCGGCGGCACCCGCTGCCGCCCGACTCGCTGCGCACCCTCCGGTACATGGCCGACGTCGAGTACCACACGGTCTGCTACACGAGGGACCTCCTCACCACGCCCTCGCACCGCGAGGCCGACGTCAGCGCGTTCATGACCATGTGGAACCGCGAGGAGTTCTGGCACGGCGAGGCGCTCGCCGCGGTGCTCGCCATGCACGACGTCACCGTCGACTACGACGTCCTGAAGGCGAACCGGCTGAAGCTCGGCTGGAAGGACCGCCTCGATCCCATCAAGCAGTCCGTCATGGGATCCCTCGTGGGCGCGGACTTCGTGGCCGTGCACATGTCGTGGGGCGCGGCGAACGAGTGGTCGGCGATCACGGCGTACCAGCGGATGGCGGAGCTCGAGGAGCATCCGGTGCTCGCCGAACTGCTGCGCCGCATCGCCAAGCAGGAGGCACGGCACGTCGCCTTCTACACCTCGCAGGCACGTGAGCGCCTCGCGGCGAGCTCGAAGGCGCGGAAGATCACCCGGTTCGCGCTCAGCCGGTTCTGGGCGCCCGTGGGATCGAGCATCAACACCGCCGCGGACGTGCGGCACGTCATGACGCACCTCATGAGCGGGCCCGACGGCCGTCGCGCGGCGCGCAAGGTCGACGACAGCATCAGCGGGATGCCCGGCCTCGGCGGGCTCACCATCGTGCAGGACGCGCTCGACGAGCTCGGCATCCCGGCCTGACCTCACCGGCTGGAGCGCGGTACCGTTGAGCATGGCTCATGTCGAAGCCCCCGACACGTGGGAGCAGGGTCCGGCCTACGAACGCTACGTGGGCCGCTGGAGCCGGCAGGTCGCGCCGAGGTTCCTGGAGTGGCTCCGGATGCCCGGTGGCCTGCGCTGGCTCGACGTCGGATGCGGCACCGGGGCGCTGTCCGCCGCCGTCCTCGCCACGCAGGATCCGCTGTCCGTCGACGGCGTCGAGCCGTCGGAGGGATTCCTCGAGGCCGCCGTCGGGCACCTCGGCAACCGGGTGACCTTCCACCGGGCGGATGCCGCGGCGCTGCCGCTCGACGACGCGTCGGTCGACGTCGTGGTGTCGGGCCTCGTGCTGAACTTCGTGCCTGACCTCGACGCGGCGCTCGCCGAGATGTCGCGGGTCGTCGTTCCCGGTGGGGTGGTCGCCGGCTACGTGTGGGACTACGCGGACCGGATGCAGCTCATGCGCTGGTTCTGGCGCGCGGCCGTGGAGCTCGACCGGTCGGCGGCGGCCCTCGACGAGGGCGCGCGCTTCGAGGCCTTCACACCCGAGGAGCTCAGCTGGCGATTCGCGAGCGCAGGTCTCGTCGACGTGGAGTCGGGCGCGGTCGAGGTGCCGACGCCGTTCGCGGACTTCGACGACTACTGGGCGCCGTTCCTCGGCGGCCAGGGCGTCGCGCCCGCCTACGCGATGTCGCTCGACGAGGCGGCTCGCGAACGCCTGCGCCGGCGGCTGCGCGAGCTCGTGCCGACCGAGTCCGACGGGTCGATCCGGCTCGTCGCACGGGCCTGGACGGTGCGCGGCATCGTGCCGGCCTGACGAGGACGGCCCCACGGACGCGAACGGCCCCGGCGGACTCGTGTCCGCCGGGGCCGTCGTGTCAGCGACCGGTGAGCCTACGCCACGGGCTCCGCGCTGCGCTTCGGCAGCTTCCAGTCGGGGCGAACGTAATGGCACGTGTAGCCCCACGGCATGCGCTCCAGGTAGTCCTGGTGCTCGGGCTCGGCCTCCCAGAACGGGCCGGCCGGCTCGATCGTCGTGACCACGTCGCCCGGCCAGATCCCCGACGCCTCGACGTCGGCGATGGTGTCACGTGCCACCGCCTCCTGCTCGGGCGACTGGGGGAAGATCGCCGAACGGTAGCTCGTGCCGATGTCGTTGCCCTGCCGGTTGAGGGTGGTCGGGTCGTGCACCTGGAAGAAGAACTCGAGCAGGTCGCGGTACGACACCTTGGACGGGTCGTACACGATCTCGAGCGCCTCAGCGTGGCCCGGGTGGTTGCGGTAGGTGGCGTTCGCGTTCTCGCCGCCGGTGTAGCCGACGCGGGTGTCGATCACGCCCGGGCGCTTGCGGAGCAGGTCCTCCATGCCCCAGAAGCAACCGCCGGCGAGGACGGCGGTCTCGGTTCCGGGAATGCGGGTGACGTCGCCTGGGGCCGTCATGATGCGTCCTCCTTCTCGGATGCCGCGCTCGCGGCGTCCGTGGTCGTACTGGTGGTGGGGAACAGCGAGCGGTACCGGCCGTATCCCTCGGTCTCGAGCTCCGACGCCGGCACGAAGCGCAGCGCGGCGGAGTTCATGCAGTATCGCAGGCCGCCGGCCTCGACGGGCCCGTCGTCGAAGACGTGGCCGAGGTGGCTGTCGGCGGCCGAGGAACGCACCTCCGTGCGCTTCATCCAGAGCGATCCGTCGACCCGCTCGGTGACCGCGTCGGGCTCGATCGGCCGGGTGAAGCTCGGCCAGCCCGACCTGCTGTCGTACTTGTCGGTCGACGCGAACAGCGGCTGGCCCGAGACCACGTCGACGTAGATGCCGGGCTCGTGGTGGTTCCAGTACTCGTTGCGGAAGGCGGGCTCGGTGCCCTCCTCCTGCGTGACCTTGTACTGCTGCGGGGTGAGGCGGGCGACCGCCTCGGGAGTCCTGCGGTAGTCGTCTGACACTTCGTTCCTCCTTCACGGGCGTCGCTGGCTGCGGCGCCTCGACGCGGACACCCTGCGGTGTCGTGACGTCATCAGGTAGAACCGGTCCGAGCGTCGCCCTGTTCCGCATCCCACGCCTCCCCGCTGTGACTTCGCTGTGAGCGCCGATGCCGGAACGCCGACGTACGATTGGAGCACGCCGGCCGGGGCGCTCTGGAAGGAGCAGCACTGGCCACCACCTGGCATCCGATCCTCGCCGCGACCGAACCCGAACCGGGCCGGTGGCGGCTCGTCGACAGCACCGGACGGGAGTACGGCACCGTCACGATCCTGCGCGTCGACGGCGCGGTGCGCTACCGCGCGGAGTTCGGCGGGCGCCTGCTCGGCTGGGGCACGACGCTGCGCGGCGCGTGCGAGCGCGTGCACCAGGAGTTCGTGCGGTCGCACGGGCCGAGGGAATGGCCGGGCTATCCCGATTTCCGCGCCCGATGACCGGCACGTCGCGACCGGATGCCGCGTCGCGCCCCGTGGGGTGATGCGCCAGACTGGCGGGCAGGTGTGTGGGGAGGAGCCTCGTGGAACTCTTGATCGTCGCCGTGCTCGGACTGCTCGGCATCGCCGCGGCGACCGCCATCGGCCCCAAGCTCGGGTTCTCCGCACCGCTCGTGCTCGTGGTCGTGGGCATCCTGGTGAGCTTCCTGCCGTTCGTGCCCGACATCGAGGTCGACCCCGAGTGGATCATCGCCGGCGTCCTTCCCCCGTTGCTGTACTCGGCCTCGGTGTCGATGCCGTCGATGGAGTTCCGACGGGAGTTCGGGGCGATCAGCGGCCTCTCGGTCGCGCTGGTGGTCGTGAGCTCGGTCGCGCTCGGGTTCCTCTTCTGGTGGCTGGTGCCGGGGGTCACGCTCGCCGCGGGCATCGCCCTCGGGGCCATCGTCAGCCCCACCGACGCCGTCGCGACCTCGATCGTCAAGCGCGTCGGAGTGACCCCGCGCGTCGTCACCGTGCTCGAGGGCGAGAGCCTCCTGAACGACGCCACGGCCCTCGTGCTGCTGCGCTCGGCGATCGCCGCGACCGCCGCGACCGTGACCTTCTGGGACATCGTCGGCGACTTCGCGTTCGCCGTCGCGGTGGCCGTCGTGATCGGGTGGCTGGTCGGACGGGCGAACCTCTGGGTGCGGTCACGGGTGACGGATGCCACGGTGAACACCGTCATCTCGTTCACGGTGCCGTTCCTCGCCTCGGTGCCGAGCGAGGCGCTCGGGGCATCCG
>NZ_WJSP02000580.1 GCF_009720255.1 Agromyces humi
ATGCCGGGATCGAGCGTGTACGTCGCCGGGAAGAGGAAGCCCTCGAGGGTCGTCGCCTCCGCGGGAAGCCCGTAGTTCGCGGGCGGTCCTTCTGCGGGACGCGTTCCATGAGTTCGCTGAGGCGGTGGATGGCGCCGACGCGGTGCCGGTGCCTGGCCCTCCTGCGGCGCCACCGGGCTGGACTCGGCGGCAACGGGGACGGCCGGCTTCCCGACGGCGGGCGGGTCGAAGCGTTCGCCATCGACGGCATCGAGCGCCGGCAGGGCGTCGGGTCGGGCGGATGGTGCGCGGAAGGTGGCACGGCGAAGGAGGGGGAGTTCTGGAGTGTGGGGCACAGCGAGGGGATTCCGTGTCGGCAGGAAGGGGGACACGACAGCCCATCACGCGTTTTTGTGAGGATCCCTCCCGAACACTGGGAAAGCCGTGGGAGCGTGATCACACACGGCGTTCGGGTTTCGCGCCGGCAGCGCGGACCCACCGACCGTGCCGCCCTGCCGCGACATCCCCGCACCGCCGCCTCACCCCCCGCGATGCAGGATGCCGAACGCCCATGGCGGGATCTGGTCGACCCAGTCGCGGCGTGCGGCCTCGCGGTCGAACCGCGTGGCACGCCGGTGCGCGCGCCAAGCTGTGAATCGGCTCCGGAGCCCTGTTGTCCGACTCGACCCGGCCGGCGTCGTCGCGAGGGTCGGCGTGCGGCCGAACCGCTGGTCGCGGTACCCGGAGTCCGTGATGCCCGACATGATGAACCTCCTTGGTCACACCAGTGAAAAGTTTTCAATGGTGTTTCCACCGTGCGCTCTTTCATCACACCTGTCAAGGGGCTACGCTGGTGTTATGGGTGCACAGACCGATCTGGCGTTCCAGAAGGAGGACGAGGTCATCCCGCCGTCACTGCGGCTGGTGCGCGACTTCGTGAACACCGTCGAGTACCAGCTCGACGACGAGCGGTTGCGCGAACCGGGCGATCTCGCAGCCTGGCTCGGCGGGCGCGGCCTGCTCGACGCCGGCACATCCGTGAGCGCCGACGATCTCGCCTTCGCGCGGCAGCTGCGGGAGGGGCTCCGCGGGGTGCTCGAACTCCACGCCGGCCACGAGCCCGACGCCACGGCCGTGCGGCGGCTGAACGAGGCGCTCACGCAGCTGCCGGTGCGACTGCAGTTCATCGAGGCCGAGTCGTTCGAGCTGGCACCGGCGGGCGACGATCCCGTGCGTCGCGCGCTCGGCGGCCTCCTCGACGCGGTGCGGCGGTCGATCGACGACGGCACGTGGCCGCGGCTCAAGGCGTGCGCCCGCGACTCCTGCCGCTGGGCCTACTACGACCACTCGCGCAACCGGTCGAGCCGCTGGTGCACCATGGCCGGCTGCGGCAACGCGGTCAAGATGAGGAAGGCGTACGAGCGACTTGAGACCGCGCGGCACCGCGGCCGCGGACGACGGGTGATCGGGTGGGACGAGATGCGCGCGCCTCGAGCGCCTACACGGCCCTGTTCTCCGACCCGAGCGCTCGGGAGGGCGTCGACCTCTTCTACACGTCGTGGTACCTCTCGAGCCCCGACCCGCTCGAGGCTCGATCGGTGAGCGAGGACGCCGATGCGGCTCCTTCGCCTGCACCCGGGGCTGGCATCCGGTTGAAGTGGACGAATGGCCAGAGGCCGGCCTGCTTGCACGCGGCAGCCACCGCGGCCACGCACGACGTCGTTGAAGAAGGGGTTCTG
>NZ_WJSP02000581.1 GCF_009720255.1 Agromyces humi
AGCAGGGCGGGATCGAGGTTGCCCTGCAGTGGCACGTCCGCGCCCACCCGCTCCGAGGCCACGTCGAGCGGCACGCGGTAGTCCACGCCGACCGTGTCCACGCCGATGCCGTGCATGGCGCCGAGCAGCTCGCCCGTGCCCACGCCGAAGTGCACGACGGGCACGGCGCGAGTGGACGTCTCGCCCGCGGCATCCGTCACCCCGATGCGACGCTCGAGGCGCTCGACCCGCACCAGCGCACCGCGCTCGGAGTCGTCGCTCGACGGCACGAGCACCCGCGCGAGCATGAGCTCGAGGTGGAGGCGCGGCGAGGTGGCGCCGGTCATCTCGGTGAGGGTCTGGTTGACGAGGTCGGCGACCCGCGAGAGCTCGGCCGAGCCGAACGCCGCCGCTTGGGCGGCCATGCGCGCGAGCTCGTCGGAGGGGACGCCGCGGAGCACGGCCGCCGCGGTCTCGGGCGACGACGCCGCGACCACGATGAGGTCGCGGAGCCGCTCGAGCAGGTCTTCGACGAACCGCCGCGGGTCTTGGCCGGTCTGCACCACCCGGTCGGCGGCGGCGAACGCTCCTGCCGCATCCTTCGCGCCGATCGCGTCGACGACCTCGTCGAGGAGCGCGCCGTGGGTGTAGCCGAGCAGCGCCACCGCGCGCTCGTAGTCGATGGTGGTGCCCTCGGACCCGGCGATGAGCTGGTCGAGCAGCGACAGCGTGTCTCGCGGCGAGCCGCCGCCGGCGCGCACCACGAGGGGCAGCACGCCCGGGGCGACCTCGATGCCCTCCTCGGTGCAGAGCTGCTGCACGTACTCGAGCATCGGGCCGGGCGGGACCAGCCGGAACGGATAGTGGTGCGTGCGCGAGCGGATGGTGCCGAGCACCTTGTCGGGCTCGGTGGTCGCGAAGATGAACTTCACGTGCTCGGGCGGCTCCTCGACGAGCTTGAGCAGGGCGTTGAAGCCCTGCGGCGTGACCATGTGGGCCTCGTCGAGGATGAAGATCTTGTAGCGGTCGCGCGCCGGCGCGAACACGGCACGCTCACGCAGGTCGCGGGCGTCGTCGACGCCGTTGTGGCTGGCCGCGTCGATCTCGACCACGTCGAGCGAACCGCTGCCGCCGCGAGCGAGCTCGACACAGCTCGGGCACACGCCGCACGGCACGTCGGTCGGTCCCTCGGCGCAGTTGAGGCAGCGGGCCAGGATGCGCGCCGAGGTCGTCTTGCCGCACCCGCGCGGGCCGCTGAAGAGGTAGGCGTGATTCACGCGATCGGTGCGGAGCGCGGTCATGAGGGGCTCGGTCACCTGCGACTGGCCGATCATCTCGGCGAACGTCTCAGGCCGGTAGCGGCGATACAGGGCGGTGACCACGCCTCAATCGTAGTTGCCGCGTGTGACACCGCGTCCGGATGCCGCAGGCGTAGCATTCGGGGATCGGAAAGGGGGCGACATGACGGCGACGACGATGACCCCGGCACAGCTCGCACGGTTCGAGGGCAGGCTGCGCGCGGAGCGCGCCGACGCCGAGGAGCGCCTCGCGGAGTTCGACGGCGTCATGAGCGAGGTGCGCACTGCGAGGTCGGATGCCTCGGCCGACGACGAGCACGACCCCGAGGGCCCGACGATGACGCAGGAGTGGTCGCAGCGCACCGCCGTGCTCGCCGACGTGCGTGCCGAGCTCGCCGACGTCGAGCGCGCCCTCGGCCGCATCGCCGACGGCAGCTA
>NZ_WJSP02000582.1 GCF_009720255.1 Agromyces humi
GCCCCCACCGCCTGCTGCAGCGCGGGCAGCAGCAGGTGCGCGTGCACGTCGACGATCGGCGCGGTGCGCATGGTCTCGTCGCGCGTCGACTCGACGCGGTCCGCGGCGCTCATGCCGGCTCGCTCACGAGCATCGCGATGCGGCGCATCAGACCCGGCACGTCGGCGTCCTGCACGTGGTCGATCTGCCACTGGCCGAGCTGCACGGATGCCTCGACGACCTCGGTCGCGCGCGGCAGGCGCCGCGCGTGGAACTCGTCCCAGAGCGACTGGTCGACGGCATCGCGTGCCAGCAGCAGCTCGGAGAGGACGAGCGCGTCCTCCGCCGCCTGCGCCGCGCCCTGCGCGATGGTGGGCGGGCAGCTGTGCGCGGCCTCGCCGATGAGCACGACGCGGCCGCGGTTCCACGCGTCGGGCACCACGTGCTGGGTGAACCACGTGTAGTTCACGCGCGAGGCGCCGTCGAGCGAGTCGCGGATCTCGTTCCACGGGCCGCCGTACGCGCGCGACAGGTCCTTCATGACCTCGACGCCCTGCTCGGGCGAGAGCTGCCGGTCCTGGGCGGGCTCGACGAGGAAGGCGTACATCATCTCCTCGCTCGTGGGGGTGTATCCGGCGATGTACACCGGACCGCCGTAGTAGAGGTCGGTCTGCGTGACCTCCTTCGGGCGCGGCACGAAGGCGCGCCAGATCCCCATGCCCGTGCGTTCGGGTTCGACCTCGATGCCGAGCTGCTTCCGGATGTCGGAGTGCAGGCCGTCGGCGCCGATGAGCAGGTCGTAGCGACCGGTCGATCCATCGCTCAGGGTGACGTCGACGCCGTCCGCGTCCTGCGTGAGGCCTGCCACCGTGGTGCCGTAGTGGATGCGGGCGCCGAGCTCGGTGGCGCGGTCGGCGAGGATGCGGGCGAGGTCGGGGCGGTACATGCCCGCCACCGCCGGGTATTCGGGGCCGCCCGTTCGCGCGTCCGGGATCTGCGCGATGAACGGCGCGTCGGGTCCCGGCGCGCGCAGGCCGGTCTGGTCGAAGGAGTAGCCGGCCTCCTTCACCTCCTCCCACACGCCGAGGCGGTCGAACACGCGCAGGGCGTTGCCCTGCAGCGTGATTCCGGAGCCGAGGGCCGACAGGTCGGGCTTCCGCTCGAAGACGTCGACGTCGACGCCTCCCTCGGCGAGCAGGATGGCGGCGGTGGTGCCGGCCACGCCGGAGCCGACGATGGCGACACGGGAGACAGCGGACATCAGGGGTCCCTTCGTTGGGGTTCGGGTCTACTTCAGGGCGATGGGGTTCACGGGCGAGCCGACGGCCCCGGTGATCGGCAGCGGGGATGCCACGAGCAGGAACTCGTAGCATCCGTCGGCGGCGCAGTCGGCGGCGAGCGCCTCGAGGTCCCACATCTCGCCGATGGTGAGTCCCAGGTTCGGGATCACGACCTGGTGCAGCGGTTGGAACGCCTCGTCGAACTCGTTCGGGCGCACCTCGAAGCCCCACGTGTCGGTCGCGATGGCGGCGATCTCGGTGCGGTGCAGCCAGCCGGCGGTCGTGAAGGAGAGGCCGGCGCTCGGACCGCCGGCGTAGCCGTTCCAGCCCTCGCGGAGTGCCCGGGCGTAGCGGCCGGTGCGCACGAGCACGAGGTCACCGCGGCCGACGGTGCTCGTCGCGCCCTGCGCCTCGATGCACGCCTCGAGCTCGGCCGTCGTGATGGC
>NZ_WJSP02000583.1 GCF_009720255.1 Agromyces humi
CCACCTCGGCGGCCATGATCGACTGCACGACGGCCGAGAGCGTCGAGTCGCCCGTGGTCAGCGGGTCGTAGTACTCGAAGTCGGCGCGCTTCATCTCGGTGGTGAACCGGTCGCCCTGGAGGTACAGGCGCGATCGCTGACGCGGCCCGACGAGACGGCGAGCATGACGCGGTCCATCGCCGCGAACCCCTCGACGGCGTGGCCGCCGTACACCAGCGACCGGGCGAGCGACATCGTGGCGAGCACCTCGAGGTCGAGGTCGCCCAGGCTCCGCGCCGACGCCGCGGCCCGCTCGCACAGCCCGATGGACTCGTCGAGCCGCCCCTGTGCGTATGCGGTGGCCCCCAGCGCGAGCGCCACGGCGGCCTCGCCGAACGGCGACGGGGTGCTCGGGTGCGATGAACGAGGGCAGTTCTCCGCTGCCCCGCCATTCGCGCACCGGCGCGTCACGCAGGAGCGAGCGTCGGGCCGCGTCGGCGGCCGCGTCGAACCGAGGGTCGTCGAGGTTCGCGATACGCGCGAGGAGGTAGGGCGGCACGATCGCCGCGTGCGGCGTCGGATGGGGGTAGGGCCGGGGCATCCGCGTCATGCACCGATCGTGACACGTCCTCCCGACACCCGGCGAGACCCGCGCCGGGCGCGCCGTCGCGCGGCGTCACGAACGGCGGCGACTTGCCGCGACGCCTCGGGACGGGGAAGCTGGGACCGTGTCCACCGCCCTCGTCGCGCCGCCCGAGGTGCGCACGCACCCCATCGCATTGCTCCCGGCCGTGCTCGTCTGCGGCGCCGCGGTGCTCCTCTTCGGGTTCCAGCTGCGACTGGCGGGATACGCGGTGCTGGTGCTCGGGCTCGCCGTGGCGTGGCTGGTCGACCGGTCGGGTCGCACGAGTCGGCTGCTGCCCGACCTCGCCCTCATCGCGCTCGGTCAGGTCATCATCTCCACCATGTCGCTCGAAGCCGACATCAGCTACCCGAACATGCTCCGCTTCACGGTCGTGCTCGGCAGTGCCGTGGCGGTGCCGTACCTGATCTCCCGGTTCGTCTACCGCGACCGCGTGATCCGCTTCCCGTGGCGCACCGGCCGGCGGTGGACGAGGGTGCAGTGGGCGTACCTGCTGCTCGTGCTCTTCCTCGGCTGGGCCATCCTGCCGTTCTACTTCATCACCTCGGGCGTCTACACCAACTGGCCGACGGTGACGGAGCCCGACGAGATCGCCCGCCTGTTCGTGGGCGTGAACGCGGTGGGCACGTGGGACGAGCTGTTCTTCATCTGCACGGTCTTCGCGTTGCTGCGGCGGCACTTCCCGACCTGGCAGGCGAACCTGCTGCAGACGATCGTGTTCGTCTCGTTCCTGTGGGAGCTCGGCTACCAGTCCTGGGGTCCGCTGCTCACCATCCCATTCGCACTGCTGCAGGGCTACACGTTCAAGCTCACGAAGTCGCTCACCTACGTGCTGGTCGTGCACCTGCTCTTCGACGCCATCGTGTTCGCGGTCATCGTCTATGCCCACAACGGCTGGCCGGCGATCTTCCTGCTGGCACCGTAGACGACCGGCGCAGCCTCCGAATCCGGCCGTCGGGATCGACTCACGGCGACCGGCGCAGTCGCAGCATGGAGCGCACCGACAGGGCCGCCAGGGCGAACGCGGCCGCCACAGTCGCCGCGCACAGCGTCCACTCGAGCGCGCCCGGCCGCGC
>NZ_WJSP02000584.1 GCF_009720255.1 Agromyces humi
CACCGCGGCTGGGAGCCCGCCGCCAACCGGGCCGGGCGCGACGGACGCGCCTAGTCGCCGAGGTTGCGCCGGCTCGAGATGGCGCGGTCGGCCTCCCGCTTGTCCTGACGCTCGCGCAGGGCCTGGCGCTTGTCGTACTCGCGCTTGCCCTTGGCGACCGCGATCTCGACCTTGGCGCGTCCGTCGGCGAAGTAGATCTGCAGGGGGACGAGCGTGTAGCCGCCCTCCTTCGTCTTGTGGCTGATCTTGACGATCTCCTGCTTGTGCAGCAGGAGCTTGCGCTTGCGCCGGGGCGAGTGGTTGTTCCACGTGCCCTCGGTGTACTCGGGGATGTGCACCGAGTCGAGCCACATCTCGCCGCCGTCGATGAACGCGTAGCCGTCGACGAGCGACGCCCGGCCCTCGCGCAGCGACTTCACCTCGGTGCCGGTGAGCACGATGCCCGCCTCGTAGGTGTCCTCGATCGTGTAGTCGTGGCGCGCCTTGCGGTTGGTCGCGACGACCTTCTGACCGCGTTCCCTGGGCACGGCGTGCTCCTTCGTTCGAGTGCGTTGCTGACGGATGCCGCCACGCTGGGTGGCCGGGCAGCCTTTGAGTCTAGCGGATGCCGCAGCATCCGCCGCCCATCAGCCGAGACGTGACCCAGCGTGCCTAGACGCGGAGGTACCGGGTGATCGCGATGCCCGCCGACACCGCGGCGAGCAGCACTCCCACGGCGATGAGGATGGGCACGACGAGGAACGCGTCGGAGAGGTCGACGAACGTGAACGACAGGCTCTTCGCGAGGTAGCCCTGCACGAAGAACTGGACGATCGCGATCACCGCCCCGCCCGCGAGCAGCGACCCGATGAGGCCGGCGAACACGCCCTCGAGCACGAACGGCGTCTGGATGAACCGGTTGGACGCCCCCACCAGCCGCATGATGCCGAGCTCGCGACGCCGCGAGAACGCCGACAGGCGGATGGTCGTCGCGATGAGCAGCGCCGCGGCGACGAGCATGATGGCCGCGATGGCGATCGCGGTGTAGCTCGCCGCGTTGAGCACGTCGAAGATCTGGTCGAGGTACCGACGTTGGTCGACCACCTGCTCGACGCCGGAGAGTCCCGCCAGGCTCTCGACGATCACCGCCGCCTGCGACGGGTCGACGAGGTTCACCCAGAACGTCTCGTTCAGCACCTCGGGCGTCACGTAGTCGGCCGCCGGGGTGCCCGCGAACTGCTCCTGGAAGTTCTCGTACGCCTGCTGGTGGTCCTCGAAGTAGTACTCGTCGATGAACGGCGCCAGGGTGTCGGAGTCGAGTTGCGCCTCGATGGCGGACTTCTGCTCCTCGGTGGCCTCGCCGTCGACACATCCGGTGGCCGTCGACACGGACGTGCAGAGGTACACGGCGACCTGCGCCCGGTCGTACCAGTAGTTCTTCATCTGCGCGATCTGCAGCTGCAGCAGCGCGGCGGTGCCCACGAAGGTGAGCGAGATGAACGTCACCAGCACGACCGAGACGACCATCGAGGCGTTGCGGCGCAGGCCGCTCGCCGCTTCGGAGAGGACGAGTCCGAACCTCATCGCGTCGGTCCCACTTCCTGCTCGTCGTCGCCCTCGCGCGGCCCGCCCGGGGCACGCAGCCCCAGCCGTTCGGCGAGGGTCAGCTGGTCGGATGCCCCGGCGCCGGCCTTCGGCGCAGCGGCGCCGTCGTCCGC
>NZ_WJSP02000585.1 GCF_009720255.1 Agromyces humi
CGCTGCGCCATGCCGCGCGAGGTCTCGGGCGGCATGGCGCAGCGCACCTCCCTCGCGCGGGCGCTCGCCCGCAATCCGGCCGTGCTCCTGCTCGACGAGCCGTTCGGCGCGCTCGACGCGCTCACCCGCCTGAAGATGCAGGACCTGCTGCTCGACGTGCACGCCGCCGAGCCCACCACCGTGCTCCTCGTCACCCACGACGTCGACGAGGCGCTGCAGCTCGCCGACCGCATCATCCTGCTGGGTCGCGACGGCGACGAGCCCGGCGCCCTGATCCGCCAGACCATCGTGGTACCGGGCCACCGGCCGCGCGACCGGGGGTCGGCCGAGCTCGCCGAGCTGCGCGGCCGCCTGCTCGACGGCCTCGGCATCGACCGGCACGGCGCCGCCCGCGGCGTCGAGACCACCACGACCATCCCGCACTACCCGTACTGACGGCGCCACAGCCCCGCGCCGTCGCATCCATCGCACCAGTCAAGGAGCCGCATGTCCCGCACCCCCTTCCTCCGTTCGGCGCTCGTCGCGGGCGCCGCCGCCACCGCCCTGCTGCTCTCGGGATGCGTCGCCGGCGAGGGCCAGGCCGCCGAGCCCCAGCCCACGTCGACCGCCTCGGGCGAGGCCGTCTCGCTCGAGGGTCAGACCCTGAACATCGACTTCGCCACGTACAACCCGCTGAGCCTCATCATCAAGGACCAGGGCTGGCTCGAGGACGCCGGCCTCACGGTCAACTGGGTGCAGTCGGCGGGCTCGAACAAGGCCAACGAGGCCCTGCGCGCCGGTGCCATCGACGTCGGCTCGACCGCGGGCTCGGCCGCGCTCCTCGCCCGCTCGAACGGCTCGCCCATCCAGGTTATCGACATCTACTCGCAGCCCGAGTGGTCGGCCCTCGTCGCGCCCGACGGCTCCCCGATCACGTCCGTCGAGGACCTGAAGGGCAAGCAGGTCGCCGCAACGAAGGGCACCGACCCCTACTTCTTCCTCTTGCAGTCGCTCGAGGCCGAGGGACTCGAGGCTTCCGACATCACCGTGCAGAACCTGCAGCACGCCGACGGCTGGGCCGCCCTGCAGAACGGCTCGGTCGACGCCTGGGCGGGCCTCGACCCGATCATGGCCGGCGCCGAGGAGCAGGGCGCGAACCTCTTCTACCGCAACGTCGACTTCAACAGCTACGGATTCCTCAACGCCACCGAGTCGTTCCTCGCCGACAAGCCCGAGGTCGCGCAGGCCGTCGTCGACGCCTACGAGACGGCCCGCGCCTGGGCCGCCGAGAACCCCGAGGAGACCGCCGAGATCCTCGCCGGCGTCGCGGGCCTCGACGAGGCCGTCGCCACGAAGGTCATCACCGAGCGGTCGAACCTCGACGTCGACCCCGTGCCCGGCGACGCACAGGTGAAGGTGCTCGAGAAGATCGGCCCGATCTTCGTCGAGCTCGGCGACGTGCCCACCCAGCAGCAGGTCGACGACGCGCTCGACACCATCATCAACGACGAGTTCGTGACGCAGGCCGACGCGGGCCGCTTCAGCTGATCCGCTCCAGTTGACCTGCTTCACCCGGGGAGAGACATGACCGACACGGATGCCGCGGCCGAGCCGATCGCCGACCCGACCGGCACGTCCGCCCGCACGTCCGACGGCGCGACCGTCGTCGTCGGGCGGTACGGGTCGTCGGTGGTGTCGCCGGCGGCGCGGGACCG
>NZ_WJSP02000586.1 GCF_009720255.1 Agromyces humi
TAGAGCAGGCGATCGCCCCGGTCCACCCCGTCGGAGATGAACGGGTCGAAGACGGGGTCCTGCCACGGCGCATCCACGAATGCGCACACGTGCCGGTACGGGTCGAGCACTCCCCCGGCGGCGGTGAGCTCGGTGTAGATGCCGCGGCGGTCGTCGGCGCAGAGCACGCGCGTCAGCAGCATCCGGTCCTCGAGGCGATTGACGAGCCGCGTGGTGGCGCTCGGGCTCAGCGCGGCCGCGCGGGCGAGCTGCTGCATGCGCATGTGCCAGCCGTCCTGCCGGCTGAGCGCGTCGAGCACCGTGTACTCCACGACCGAGAGGTCGACGGATGCCGCGAGCGCGCGTTCGAGCTCGGCCTCGATCATGCCGTGCAGTGCGGCGAGCGTGCGCCATCCGTGCGCGCGCACCTCGACGGCGTCGTCGGCGATGCCCATGCGATCCTCCTGGTCGGTCATGTAGTTGCTTGCGCTTTCTAATTGCGTGTGCAAGCATTGAGCCCGCGTTCGAAATAGAGCGCGTTTGCAACTACTACGACCAGTGTATCGGAGTTCCGCGCATGCCACTCGGCCTTCTCGCCCTCGCCATCGGCGGGTTCGGCATCGGCCTCACCGAGTTCGTGATCATGGGCCTGCTGCCCGAGGTGGCCGCCGACTTCGGCGTCACGGAGGCCCAGGCCGGCTGGTTCATCTCGGGCTACGCCCTCGCCGTCGTCGTCGGCGCGCTCGGACTCACCGCCGCTACCATCAGGCTCCCCCGCAAGCCCGTGCTCATGGGCCTGCTCGTGCTCTTCATCGCCGGCAACGCGATCTCGGCCATGGCCCCCACGTACGAGCTCATGATGACCGGGCGCATCGTCGCCGCCCTCTGCCACGGCGCCTTCTTCGGCATCGGCTCCGTCGTGGCCGCGAGCCTCGTGGCTCCCGACCGGGCGGCCGGCGCCATCGCGATCATGTTCACCGGGCTCACGGCCGCGAACGTGCTCGGCGTGCCGCTCGGCACCTTCCTCGGCCAGCAGTACGGCTGGCGGTCGACGTTCTGGGTCATCTCGGCCATCGGCGTCGTCGCACTCGTGGGCATCGCGACGCTCGTGCCGAAGCCCGCCGCCGGCACGCCCGTTCCCAGCCTGCGTCGCGAGCTCGGCGCCTTCCGGTCGGGTCAGGTGTGGCTCTCGCTCACCGTCACCGTGCTCGGCTTCGGCGGCATGTTCGGCGCGTTCACCTACATCGCCTACACGCTCACCGAGGTGAGCGACTTCGACTCGGGTGCGGTGCCCTGGCTGCTCGTGCTCTTCGGCGCCGGGCTCGTCGTCGGCAACTGGGTCGGCGGGCGGCTCGCCGACCGTTCCATCGACGGCACCCTGCTGGCCTTCCTCGCCGCGCTCGTCGTCGTGCTGGCGCTCTTCGCCTGGCTGGCGTGGAGCCCCGTCGCCACGATCGCACTCCTCATCGCCATGGGCGGCCTCGGCTTCGGCACCGTGCCCGCCCTGCAGAGCCGCGTCATGCGCTCCGCCGCCCACGCGCCGACACTCGCCTCGGGCGCCAACATCGGCGCGTTCAACCTCGGGAACGCGCTCGGCGCGTGGGCGGGCGGCGTCGCGATCGCGGCCGGGCTCGGCTACACGTCGCCGATCTGGGTCGGCGCCGCCATCACGCTCGGCGCGCTCGTCGTCATGAGCGTGGCCGCGGTGT
>NZ_WJSP02000587.1 GCF_009720255.1 Agromyces humi
ATCGCGCTGTTCGGCATCGCCTGGCTCGCGAACACCTTCGTGGCCGCGAACAACCAGCTCATCGTCGACAGCCTCGGCGCCGTGGTCTCCGGTTCGTCCGCATTCATCGGCGCCCTGCTCTTCGCGCGGCGAGGGGACTTCGGAGCGGTGCGACGGGTGCGGCCACGATCGGCCGCTCGCCGCTCAGAGCGCGTGCGCTCGTGGGCGTCGTTCTCGTCTTCACCGTGCAAGTGCGGAACCTCCGGATCCCGCCCGAGGCCGCAGTGCGGCCCGGAGTGGGTTGGCTTCTCGTGAGATCACGGAGGTCGGGCGTCTCCGGACTCGTACCACCATAGGGCACGTCCGCATCGATGTCACGACGGATCAGGCGGCGCTGGCGAGGTACTCGTCCCACTGCGGGAGCGGTCGCTCGAATCCGCGCACCACCCAGCTCCGCCCCTGGGGCATGCCCGGCGTGAAGCGGAGTTCCCAGCCCATCTCGGCCGGCGTGTGGTCGCCCTTGGTGTTGTTGCAGCGGAGGCAGCATGCCACGAGGTTCTCCCAGGTGTCGCGACCGCCGCGGGATCGCGGGAACACGTGGTCGATCGTCGCGGCCGACCTGCCGCAGTACGCGCACCGATGCTCATCACGGCGGAGCACGCCCCGACGGCTCACCGGAACGGCGTGGACTCTCGGGGTGCGGACGTACCGGGTGAGCAGGATCACGCTGGGACGCTCCCAGGAGCCGCTCGCAGCGCACACGGGATTGCCCTCGTCGTGGAGGATGACGGTGGCCTTCTCGTTCATGACGAGGAGGAGCGCTCGCTTGAACGAGACGACGGCGAGGGGCTCATATCCGGCGTTGAGCACGAGGGTGCGCATGAAGTGCCTTTCGATCGGTGCTGGATGGCTTCCAGCCGCGTGAACGGACTGACGCGCCGAGCGCGCGAAGGCGTGCCGGAGGGAGGGCTGTCGCCGAGGCACGCGATCGGGCGGGAGAACGAAGAACGGGCACCGTCATGAAGACAGTGCCCGTTGCGGCGTTCGCCCGGATCGTGCTCGGCTGACTGCTGCGCCGTTGGTGGAACTGCGCGCGCGCATCCGTGGAATGGATGCTGCGCGTCGCGACCATCGGCTTCCCCTGCCCGGTTCTCGGATCGTCAGGCTTCAAGGGTAAAGCACGAATGGCGCGCCAGGGCAACCTGGCGCGCCATTCATGCGCGGTGTCACGAGATGTTCACGAATCAGATGCCGATGCGCACGATGTAGTAGTCGCTCGTCCAGATCGGCTGCACCCGCACGGAGGCGCCCTCGTAGGGCGCGTGCAGGATCATGCCGTTCCCGGCGTAGAAGCCGTCGTGGCCGTCCATGATCACGAGGTCGCCCGGCTGCGCGTCGGCCTCGGAGATGCGGGTGCCCATTGCCCCCTGCCCGGCAGAGGAGTGCGGCATGCTCACGCCGAACTGCGCGTAGACGTACATCACGAACCCCGAGCAGTCGAAGCCGGCCGGGGTGGCGCCGCCGTAGACGTACGGCGTGCCGATGTACTGCGTGGCGACGCCGTAGACGCTGCCGAGGTCGAAGTTCGGGTACGGCGGGCTCGCGAGGAAGTCGCCGACCGACGGGCCGGAGTAGGACGCCGCGTACGAGGTCATCTGCGCCTCGGCGGCCTGTCGCGCCGCCTCGGCCGCGGCGGCCGCTGCGGCC
>NZ_WJSP02000588.1 GCF_009720255.1 Agromyces humi
CGACGGCGGCAACGCCGCGGATGCCGCGGTCGCCACGGCCGCGGCGCTCGGGGTCACCGAGCCGTACAGCGCCGGCATCGGCGGCGGCGGCTACTTCGTGTACTTCGACGCGGCGAGCGGCGAGGTCACCACGATCGACGGTCGCGAGACCGCACCCCAAGCCATGCCGAGCAACGCGTTCATCGTGCCGGGCAGCGTCTCCGCGACCGCGCCCTACGGGGTGGCCTACCCGTTCGCCGACCTGGTGTCCTCGGGCGTCTCGGTCGGCGTGCCCGGAACCCTCGCCACGTGGGAGACGGCGCTCGACCGGTTCGGCACCGAGTCGCTGCGCGACATCCTGAAGCCCGCGACCCTGCTCGCGACGAGAGGGTTCACGGTCGACGCGACATTCCGTCAGCAGACGCTCGACAACCAGGCCCGGTTCGCGGCGTTCCCGGCGACGGCCGAGGTCTTCCTCCCCGGCGGCGAGGCACCCGAGGTCGGCTCCATCTTCAAGAACCACGACCTCGCCGCGACGCTGCGTGAGATCGGCAAGCGCGGCACCGACCTGTTCTACGACGGCCCCATCGCCGACGAGATCGCCGCCGTCGTGCAGGACCCGCAGACGAGCCCCGACACAACGCTGCCCGCCTTCCCCGGCTACCTGACCGCAGATGACCTCGCCGGCTACGACGTGGTCGTGCAGGACCCGACGCACGTGGAGTACCGCGGCCTCGACGTCTACGGCATGGCGCCGTCGTCGTCGGGCGGCACCACGGTCGGCGAGTCGCTGAACATCCTCGAGAACCACGAGCTGTCGCCCGCGAACATCGGCCAGAGCCTGCACCTCTACTTCGAGGCGACCGCGCACGCGTTCGCCGACCGCAACGCCTACGTCGGCGACCCGGCGTTCGTCGACGTGCCGACCGAGACCCTGCTCAGCCAGGAGTTCGCCGACGCGCGCGACTGCACGATCGACCCCGACTTCGCGTCGCTCCGGCCCGTGCCCGCGGGGGCGCTGGACGCCGTGGGCTGCGACGCCGTGGCGTTCGACGAGCCCGTGGACACCGAGAACGTGTCGACCACGCATCTCTCGGTCGTCGACCGCTGGGGCAATGCGGCCTCGTACACGCTCACCATCGAGCAGACCGGCGGCTCGGGCATGGTCGTTCCCGGACGCGGGTTCCTGCTCAACAACGAACTGACCGACTTCAGCGCCGTGCCCAACCCGACCGACCCGAACATCGTCCAGCCGGGCAAGCGCCCGCGGTCGTCGATGTCGCCGACGATCGTGCTCGACGAGGGCGACGTGAAGTTCGTCGTCGGCTCGCCCGGCGGCGCGACGATCATCACCACGGTCACGCAGATCCTCATGAACCGCATCGACCTCGGGATGACGCTGCCCGAGGCCGTGGCGGCGCCGCGTGCGTCCCAGCGCAACTCGGCCGCCCCGACGCCGGCCGAGGACGCGTTCATCGCCGCCTACGCGGACGACCTCGCGC
Organism: Agromyces humi; assembly: GCF_009720255.1. Classification (GTDB taxonomy): domain Bacteria; phylum Actinomycetota; class Actinomycetes; order Actinomycetales; family Microbacteriaceae; genus Agromyces; species Agromyces humi. Next base: position 1,482 of record NZ_WJSP02000588.1, read on the forward strand.
CGTTCGGCCAGGCGCTCGCGCCCGTGCAGGGCACCGCCACGAGTCCGCTCTCGAAGGAGATCGGCGCGGCTGCCGCCATCGAGGTGGATCCGGGAACCGGCCTCATGACCGCGGTCGCCGAGCCGGTGCGCCGCGGCGGCGGCACCGGACTGGTGGTGAAGCCGGCCGGCTGACCGGGGTTTCGCGCTCAGCAGCAGGTG
>NZ_WJSP02000589.1 GCF_009720255.1 Agromyces humi
CGTCGCGACCCCGCGCACGATCGAGACGAGCACGAGGACCCGCTCCCGGCGCCCCCGGTCGGCGATGGGAGAGAGGAGCGGCGCGAGGATGGCCGATGGCAGCATGCGCAGCAGGCCGACCAGGCCGAGTGCCGCCGCACCGCCGTCGCGGTAGGCGACGATGCCGAGCGCCACGGTGAACGCCCACTCGGCGGTCCAGGCGCCGAGGAAGCTGAGCTGGGCGCGGCGGAGGTTCGGGTTCCGCCAGTTGCTCGTGAAGGCAGCGCCAGCGTCGCGCAGAGTGGTGCGGCGCCGGCCATCGCCCATGGCGATGACTCTAGGGCCTGCGACGCCTGCGGCACAGGGCCGCGAGCCGGGCGGCCACGCCGTGCACCGCTTCAGCGGCGCGGGGCCGCGAGCCGCCCGCTCAGCTGTAGACGTGCGGCGCGAGGATCGCCACGTCGCGCAGGTTGCGGTACTCCTCGGCGTAGTCGAGCCCGTAGCCGACGACGAACTGGTTCGGGATGTCGAATCCGAGGTACTTCACGGCGACCTCGACCTTGGCGGCGTCGGGCTTGCGGAGGAGCGCGCAGATCTCGACCGACGCGGCGCCGCGGGACTCGAGGTTGCCGAGCAGCCAGCTGAGGGTCAGGCCCGAGTCGATGATGTCCTCGACGATGAGCACGTGCCGTCCGGTGAGGTCGGTGTCGAGGTCCTTGTTGATGCGCACGACGCCGCTCGACTGCGTGCCGGCGCCGTACGACGACACGGCCATCCAGTCCATGTTCACGTGCGGGCGCAGCTCGCGGGCGAGGTCGGCCATGACCATCACGGCGCCCTTGAGCACGCCGACGAGCAGGATCTCCTTGCCCTCGTAGTCGGCCTCGATGCGCCGGGCGAGCTCGGCGAGCTTCGCGTGGATCTCGGCTTCGGTGACGAGCACCTCGGTCAGGTCGGCCTCGATCTCTCGCGCGTCCATGCCTGTGCTCCCTGATGTCGTGGGCGAACGGATGCCACGAGCCTACGCTGTGGCGGTCGGCCCGGGCGCCGCCGCCTCAGTGGTCGTGCGGCAGTACCTCGGTCGAGCCCGTCGTGGAGAAGAACACGTGCCGGCCCGAGCGCGACGCCTGAACGCCGCCGGGCAGGTCGAGCGGGCCCTGTCCATGCCAGTCGGTCACGAGCCGGGCGACCTCGAGCGTCTGCGCGCGCGAGAGCGCGACGCCGAACTCGCTCGCCAGCACGTGTCGGACGATCCGCTGCCGCAGCGCCGCGGGGTTCGCCTCGAGCACTCCGACCGACACGGCGATGCCGGCCTCGGCGGGCTCGCAGATCTCCTCGATGAACTCGTCGATCTGGCTGGTGAACGCCTCGTCGTCCTCGCGCAGTTGCTCGGCCGTGCGGGCGAGCGCCTCGGCAACGCCCGGTCCCAGCTCGGCCTCGAGCACGGGCAGCACCCGCTCCCGCACGCGCACCCGCGTGTAGGCGGGGTCGACGTTGTGCGGGTCGTCCCACGGCTCGAGCCCGGCGTCGAGGCACGCCTGCCGCGTCGTCGCGCGGCGGACGCCGAGGAGTGGACGCGCGTACCGGCCCCAGCGCGGGGGCATGCCGGCGAGGCTCGCAGTACCCGACCCGCGGGCGAGCCCGAGCAGCACGGTCTCGGCCTGGTCGTCGAGCGTGTGGCCGAGCAGCACGAGG
>NZ_WJSP02000059.1 GCF_009720255.1 Agromyces humi
GGAGGTGGTCGCGGTGCGCGACGCGTGCGGAGTTCGTGGCATACCGGGGGTCGTCCGCGAGGGCCGGGGCGCCGAGCAACCATGCGAGCGCGCGGAACTGCCGGTCGTTGCCGACGGCGATCACGAGGTCGCGGTCGGCGGCGGGGAACACCGCGTACGGGGCGATGCTCGGGTGGCGGTTGCCGAGGCGCTGGGGCGGCACGCCCGTCGCGAGGGTGGAGCCCGCCTGGTTCACCAGCGCGGCGAGCAGGCTCTGGAGCAGGTTGACCTCGACGTGCTGGCCGAGCCCGGTGCGATCGCGCTCGCGCAGCGCGAGCAGGATGCCGGCGACGGCGTTCTGCCCGGTGAGCACGTCGACCACGGCGACGCCGACCTTCGCGGGCTCGCCGTCGGGCTCGCCGGTGAGGCTCATGAGTCCGCCGAGCGCCTGCACGAGCAGGTCGTAGCCGGCGAACGCGGCGCCGTCGCCCGTGCCGAACCCCGTGATCGAGCAGTACACGACTCGGGGATTCGCGGCGCGGACGTCGTCGTAGCCGAGGCCGAACCGGCCCATCACGCCCGGGCGGAAGTTCTCGACCACGACGTCGGCCGTCGCGGCGAGCCGGCGCGCCTCGGCCAGGCCTGCGGCATCCGTCAGGTCGAGCACCACCGACCGCTTGTTGCGGTTCACGCTGCCGAAGTAGGTCGAACGCCCCTCGGCGTCGACGGGCGGATGCCAGTGCCGGGTCTCGTCGCCCGCCGGCGGCTCGACCTTCACGACGTCGGCGCCGAAGTCCGCGAGGGTCATCGTGGCGTACGGGCCGGCGAGGACGCGGGAGAAGTCGGCGACGCGAACGCCGCCGAGCACGCCGTGTGCCATGTCGCCCTCCTCGGCTCGACCACCGGCCACGATACCCAGCGTCGGGTGCGCGAGGGCTGTACACGCCGTCCAGCGGATGCCGCGGATCCGCCATCGCGTCGATTCCCACCCGGTGCACGGCAACATAGGCTTGTCGCAGGTGTGCACCGTCGTCGCCGACCGGTTGGCGTGTCCCCGTGCACCTTCGACAGAGGAGTCCCATGAGTTACGCCGTGGTCAATCCGGCAACCGGTGAGACGGTCAGGTCCTTCCCGACGATCACCGAAGCCGAGCTCGAGTCCGCCATCGCCGCAGCCGACGAGGCGCACCGCACGTGGTCGAAGTCCACGTCGGTCGCCGACCGTGCCGCCCTCGTGCGCCGGGTCGGCGAGTTGCACGTCGAGCGTCGGCAGGAGCTCGGCGAGATCGCCGTGCGCGAGATGGGCAAGCCCATCGAACAGGCGCTCGCGGAGGTCGACTTCGCCGGTGCGATCTACGAGTACTACGCCGACCACGCCAGCGAGTTCCTGAAGGACGAGCCCGTGCAGCTGCTGGCCGGCGAGGGGTCCGCGATCATCCGCCGCTCGTCGCTCGGCGTGCTGCTCGGCATCATGCCGTGGAACTTCCCCTACTACCAGGTGGCCCGCTTCGCCGGCCCCAACCTCATCATCGGCAACACGATCGTGCTCAAGCACGCCGAGCAGTGCCCCGAGTCCGCCGCGGCGATCGAGCAGATCTTCCGCGACGCGGGCTTCCCGGCCGGCGCCTACGTGAACATCTACGCCTCCCACGACCAGATCGAGCAGGTCATCGCCGATCCTCGCGTGCAGGGCGTCTCGCTCACCGGCTCCGAGCGCGCGGGCGCCGCGGTCGCAGAGATCGCGGGCCGTCACCTGAAGAAGGTCGTGCTCGAGCTCGGCGGTTCCGACCCGTTCATCCTGCTGTCGACCGACGACCTCGACGCGACCGTGCAGAACGCGGTCGACGCCCGCCTCGACAACAACGGCCAGTCGTGCAACGCCGCCAAGCGCTTCATCGTGGCCGACGAGCTGTACGAGCCGTTCCTCGAGAAGTTCACGGCCAAGCTCGCCGAGGTCGAGACCGGCGACCCGACCTCCTCCGAGACCGCGCTCGGCCCGCTCTCGTCGCTGAAGGCCGCCGAGGGCCTCGACGAGCAGGTGAGGCGCGCGGTCGAGCACGGGGCGACGCTCGTGCACGGCGGCACCCGCGACGGCGCCTTCTTCCAGACGACGGTGCTGACGGATGTCACGTCCGACAACCCCGCGTCGAAGGAGGAGTTCTTCGGCCCGGTCGCGCAGGTGTATCGCGCGAAGGACGAGGACGAGGCCGTGCGCATCGCGAACGACATCCCGTTCGGCCTCGGCTCGTACGTCTACACCACCGACCAGGAGCAGGCGCTGCGCGTCGCCGACGGCATCGAGGCCGGCATGGTCTTCGTGAACGTCGTGCTCGCCGACGGCGCCGAGCTGCCGTTCGGCGGCGTCAAGCGCTCGGGCACCGGCCGCGAGATGGGCCGCCTGGGCGCCGACGAGTTCGTCAACAAGAAGCTGATCCGCATCGGCTAGACCGAGCCGATCGAGTGCAGCGGATGCCCCGTGGCCGGTCGGCTGCGGGGCATCCGTCGTTCCGGGGCATCCGTCGTTCCCGGGCTCGGCCCTGTTCCCGGCTCGCGCGGCCGCTGCGCGCCCGTCAGCGCTTCTTCGCGGCGTCGATCTCGTCACGTCGGAGCAGGATGACCCGGTCGACGAGGGAGTCGGGGAGCGGGTGCTCGGGCGTGAACCGGATCGTGCCCTTCGACCACGAGTAGCCGTCGAGCTCCCCCGCGACCGCCGTCACGACCGCCGGGCTGAACGGGTAGAGCCCGATGTGCCCCTTCGCCGACATCACGCTCACGAGGGGCGAATCGCGGTACCGCAGGGCGGGCATGCCGTAGCTGACACCCTCGGCGGCCTCGGGAACGAGCGACATCGCCCGCGCCCGGATGTGCTCGATGAGGTCGCGCTCGGGCGCCTCGAGTCCCGCGATGTAGTCGCTCAGCTCCCCCATGGCGGCCATGCTACGCCGAGGGCTCCGGTCGCACCGCGAGGTGCCGGCGACGGAGCTCAGTTGGAGCGCGCCTCGATCGCACTGACGACGTCGGCGAGGTTCCGGAGAAGCACGGCGAGCGTCGTGCCGTCGCTCGTCGACAGCACGCCGCCGTCGACGACGTGCGCGGCCCAGGCCTGCGCGCTCGCGACGAGACGCGCCTGCTCCTGGCGCTCCTGCTCGGTGAACTCGCGCGGGGCACCGTCGAGCTCGGCGTCGATCGCCGCGCAGACGGTGGCGAGCCGGCGGTAGGGCGCCGCGGCGATCACGCCGTGCTCGAAGCCGGTGCCCTCCAGCGCCGCGACGACACGTTCGAGTGTGGTGCCCTGCATCACGCAGCCCCTTTCGACTGATACCGCTGCACTGATCATTCCAGACGCGGGAACACCCGGCGTACGCTGGGCGGATGTTGCGTCGGCGCGTCGAGGTGCACGGAGCCGTGCAGGGCGTCGGGTTCCGGTACTCCGCGCGACTCGAAGCCGAGCGCAGAGGCGTCGCGGGCTGGATCCGCAACCGCCCCGACGGGGCCGTCGAAGCCGAGATCGAAGGCGACGAGGCATCCGTGCAGGCCATGCTCGACTGGCTCGCGAACGGTCCGCGCGGCGCGCGGGTCGAACGGATCGAGGTCGCCGAGTCCGAGCCGCTCGGGGAGCCGGGGTTCCGGGTCACCGGCTGACGCGCGGCCTGTCAATGGCTTCCCGCAGCATGCTCCGACGCGTTGACTGTGACCGACGGATGCCGCGGGCACGCGGCGAGGGAGGAGCACCATGACCGACCGCAACGAGGGGTTCGGCTTCGACGACGACCTCGGGATCGAGGAGCGGGAGCGCGCGCAGGAGACCGTCATGAACGACGCCGTCGCGGGCGAGACGGTCTGGCCCGGGGCCGGCGACGGCAACGACGGGCCGACCGGCGGCTCGCCGCACGAGCAGGAGCCGACCTACGCCGAGAACGACCTGGCCGGCGAGGAGATCGATCTCGGCGACGAGCCCGACTGACCAGCGACCGAGCACGACGAAGGGCCCGCCGGCGAACCGGCGGGCCCTTCGTGACGAGTCAGGCGACTCAGATGGCGTTGACGTCCAGGGGGATGCCGGGGCCGAACGTGGTCGACACGGCGCCCTTCTGGATGTAGCGGCCCTTGGCGCTCGACGGCTTGAGGCGCACGACCTCTTCGAGGGCGGCCTTGGCGTTCTCCTCGAGCTGCTCGTTCGAGAACGAGGCCTTGCCGACGACGAAGTGCACGTTGGCGTGCTTGTCGACGCGGAACTCGATCTTGCCGCCCTTGATCTCCTCGACCGCCTTCGCGGGGTTGGGGGTCACGGTGCCGGTCTTCGGGTTGGGCATGAGGCCGCGGGGGCCGAGCACCTTGCCGAGACGGCCGACCTGGCCCATGAGCTCCGGGGTGGAGACGGCGGCGTCGAACGACGTGTAGCCGCCGGCGACCTTCTCGATGAGCTCGGCGCCGCCGACCTCGTCGGCGCCCGCAGCGATCGCAGCCTCGGCCGCGGGGCCGGTCGCGAACACGATGACGCGGGCGGTCTTGCCGGTGCCGTGCGGGAGGATGACGGTGCCGCGCACCATCTGGTCGGCCTTGCGGGGGTCGACGCCGAGCTTCAGCGCGACCTCGACGGTCGAGTCGAACTTCGCCGAGCCGGTCTCCTTCGCGAGGGCGACGGCCTCGGTCGGGGTGTAGTACTTGCCGGCCTCGATCTTGTCGGCCGCGGCCCGGTAGGCCTTGGACTTCTGTGCCATGTTGCTTCTCCTTGAGAGAGTGTGGTCATCTGCGCCTGGCGGGCGCTGCCACGAATGAGAGTTCTGGGTGAGCGGATGCCGCGGCATCCGTTCGGGGCCCGTGACGCGCGACGGCGTGCGGTGGGCCCGAGGCGATTACTCGACCGTGATGCCCATCGAACGGGCGGTGCCCGCGATGATCTTCGACGCGGCGTCGAGGTCGTTCGCGTTGAGGTCGACCATCTTCGCCTCGGCGATCTCGCGCACCTGCGCCGTGGTCAGCTTGCCGACCTTGGTGGTGTGCGGGACGCCGGAGCCCTTGGCGACGCCGGCCGCCTTCTTGATGAGCTCCGCGGCGGGCGGGGTCTTCAGGATGAAGGTGAACGAGCGGTCCTCGTAGACGGTGATCTCGACGGGGATCACGTTGCCGCGCTGCGACTCGGTCTGCGCGTTGTACGCCTTGCAGAACTCCATGATGTTCACGCCGTGCTGACCCAGGGCCGGGCCGATGGGCGGGGCCGGGTTCGCGGCGCCGGCCTTGATCTGAAGCTTGATCAGACCAGTGACCTTCTTCTTCGGTGCCATGATTTCTCTCTTTCTGATCGAACGCCCCGATCGGGGCACTCTCCCGCGGACCCGGCGGATCCGGGACGCGGTGGTCGGTGTGCTGGACGCAGCACAACCCTCCGATGATACCGGAGGGCCGCTGCGTGCTCGCTGTGAGGTGGTTAGAGCTTGGTGACCTGGTCGAAGCTGAGCTCGACCGGGGTCTCGCGCTCGAACAGCGACACGAGCACCGTGAGCTTGCCGCTCTCGGGCTTGATCTCGCTGATCGTGCCGGGAAGGCCGGCGAACGAGCCGTCCTTGATGGTGATGGTCTCGCCGACCTCGAAGTCGACCTCGGCGGGGATGGCGCGCGCCGCACCGGCGGCCGCACCGGCCTTCGCACCCTTGACGGGGGCGACGTCCTTGATCTCGACGAGGCTCTTCAGCATGCCGAAGGCCTCCTCGAAGCGGAGGGGGGTCGGGTTGTGGGCGTTGCCCACGAAGCCCGTGACGCCGGGAGTGTGGCGGATGACCGACCAGCTCTCCTCGTTGAGGTCCATGCGCACCAGCACGTAGCCGGGGATGCGCACGCGGGTGACCATCTTGCGCTGGCCGTTCTTGATCTCGACGACGTCCTCCATCGGGACCTCGACCTGGAAGATGTAGTCGGCCATGGCCATCGACTCGCGTCGCTGCTCGATGTTCGCCTTCACGCGGCGCTCGAAGCCTGCGTAGGAGTGGATGACATACCACTTGCCCGGGAGGAACCGCAGCTCGGCGCGGAACTCCTCGTAGGGGTCGGCGACCTCGTCGGCTTCCTCCTGGGTGGCCTCGGCGGCGGCGAGCGCCTCGTCCTCGGAGTCGATGTCGAGGGCGTCGTCGATCACGGCGTCGGCCTCGGGGTCGCTGGCCTCGGCCATCGCGTCGAGCACGGCGTCGAGGTCGATGTCGTTGCCCTCGTCGTCGACGATGTGCACCGCGCGGTGCTCGGCGGGCTCCACCGACTCCTCGTCGTGCTCGGCCGTGTCGCCCTCCTGGGCCTCCTCGACCTCGGAGGACTGCTCCGCAGCGGTGGCCCAGTCGACGTCGTCGCGCTCAGTCTTCGACACTTCTTGCTTCCTTTGCTTCGTTCCGCCCTCGGGCGGCCGGATGTTCGGGCCAGGTGCCCGATCAGGCTCCCGGTGTTCCGAAGACGTACAGCACGAGCCAGCCGAAGATCTGGTCGAGGCCCCACACGAGCGCCATCATGATGATGACGAACACGAGCACCACGACGGTGAAGCTGACGAGCTCCTTGCGGGTCGGCGTGACGACCTTCTTGAGCTCTGCGATCACCTGCCGGATGAACAGGGCCATCCTCGCGAAGGGGTTCCGACGCGATGCGCGGTCGCGCTTCGCGTTGGCGACGACGTCCTCGCTGGGTTCGTCGATGATCTTGCGTGCCACCTCGTACACCTTTCGTGGGCCGGCAGTCACTGCCGGCTCGCAGGGCGGACAGGACTCGAACCTGCAACCTGCGGTTTTGGAGACCGCTGCTCTACCAATTGAGCCACCGCCCTATGGAGGCATCGACCTCCGTGGGATCGCTTCTGCGGCCGCACTCCACCCGTAAACAGGCATGGGGAAGCTTGGCCGATATCCGCAACCTCAGCAAGTTTAGGCGACGGATGCCCCACGGCCAAACCGCGCCCGGATGGGTTCATTCCATCCGCATGATGCCGTGGCGTCCGCGGGCGCCATACCGTGGCGGCACACCGCGCCGGCGTGCCGCGCGCATCCATGCACGGAAGGAGTGGTTCCCATGAGTGACGCACAGGTGACCGGCTGGGTCGGATGGGGCTGGTTCGCCGGCATCATGCTGATCATCGCCGGCGTGATCGACGCGATCTACGGCTTCATCGCCGTGTTCCTGCCCAGCAGCTCGTACTTCGTGCTCGGCGAGGGCGGCCTCGTGCTCCTCGACGTGCAGGGCTGGGGGTGGTGGCACGTGATCATCGGCGCCGCGCTGATCCTCGTCGGCCTCGCGCTCTTCACCGGCGCTGGTTGGGCCCGCGTGACCGCGATCGTGCTCGCCGCGATCAACGGCGTCAGCCAGCTCTTCCTGCTGCCCGTGCAGCCGTGGTGGTCGCTGATCGTCCTCGCCCTCGACATCCTCGTGATCTACGCGCTGACGGTGCACGGACGCGAGCTGAAGGCCGCCCACTCGCGGTAGCGGTCTGCCGTCACGCCGATCGGGGGTTTCACCCGATCGGCGTGATGCCGCGACATCCGAAGCGGCCGTACCGTGGGCGCAGCAGCACCGCGCCGCCGCGGACGCCCGGCGCATCATCCGATCGAAAGGGTGTGGTTCCCATGGCTGACAACGAGGTCACCGGCTGGGTCGGCTGGGGCTGGTTCGCCGGCATACTCCTGCTCATCGCCGGTGTGTTCAGCGCCCTGCACGGGCTCACGGCGCTGCTGGCGCCGTCGAGCGCCTACTTCGTGCGCGTCGAGGGCGGCCTCGTCGTGTTCGACGTGCAGGGCTGGGGCTGGTGGCACCTCATCACGGGCATCGCCCTGATCCTCGTCGCTGGCGCGCTCTTCTCGGGCGCCACGTGGGCCCGCGTGGTGGCGGTCATCTTCGTGGCCTTCAACGGCATCGGGCAGCTGTTCACGATCCCGACGCAGCCGTGGTGGTCGCTCATCGTGCTGACCATCGACATCCTCGTGATCTACGCACTGACCGTGCACGGCCGCGAGCTGAAGACCAGCGCGCGCTGAGGCCCGCTTAGATTGAGGGCATGACAGCAGAGCGGGCCGCGCGCCGGATCGTCGAGCCGCGGAGCCTCGTCGAGGTCACCGGCGAGCACTCGCAGTTCCGCCTCGACCTCGAGCGCATCCGCTTCTCGCCGTACTTCTCCCGGCTGTCCGCGGTCACCCAGGTGATCGCGCAGCCGGGAGCCGGCCCGCTCATCCACAACCGGCTCACCCACTCCATCAAGGTCACCGCCGTCTCGCGCGCCATCGCGGTGGCGTTGTCGGATGCCGCGTCGCCGGCGTATCCGCTCGCCGTCGAGCACGGCTGCGACGCCGTCGTCGTGCAGGCCGCGGCGAGCGCCCACGACCTCGGCCACCCGCCGTTCGGACACCTCGGCGAACGCGTGCTCGACCGGCTCGCCCGCGAGACGCTCGGCCTCGCCGACGGGTTCGAGGGGAACGCGCAGACCTACCGCATCATCGCCACGCTCGACGTGACCGAGTCGTCGCCGCACGGGCTCAACCTCACGGCGGCGGTGCGCGCCGCCGTCGCGAAGTACCCGTGGACCCGTTTCGTCGACGCGCGCGGCCTCGGCACCGGCCCGCTCCCCCGCGGCATGCGTCGGATCGACGGCAGCGTCGACGTGGCCAAGTTCTCGGCGTACGACCTCGACGCCGTCGACCTCGTCGAGGCCCGCCGCGGGCTTCCGGCGCTGGCGCAGTCGCTCGAGTGCTCGGTCATGGACCTCGCCGACGACATCGCGTACTCCATCCACGATGTCGACGACTTCTACCGGGCGGGCCTGCTCAGCCAGGGCGCCGTGGCGCGGGAGTTCCGGGGCTGGATCGAGGGCTGGTCCGACCTGAGGGAACTCGACGACCAGGCGCTCACGCTGCGTTCGGCGCCGCCGGGCGCGGCGATCGAGGCCCTGCGCCGCAAGCTGCACCGCAGCGACGCGTGGGTCGCCGACGACGACGCGTTCGCCGAGGCCGTCGACGTCGTGGCCGACGACCTCGTCGACGGGCTCCTCGCCATCCCGTTCGACGGCTCGATCGCGTCGGAGCGGGCGCTCTCGTCGTTCACGAACCGCTGGATCAGCCACCTCCAGACCTCGGTGGTGCCCGCGCCGGCCGGTGAGGCCCGCACCGGCCTGGTCACGCTCGACCGGCTGGCCTGGCACGAGGTGGAGGTGCTGAAGTTCGTGCACCGGCACTTCATCCTCGACCGCGCAGACATCGCGATGTACCAGCGGGGCCTGAGCCGGGTGCTCACGCGTGCCGTGAAGGGCCTGACGGCGTGGGTGACCGACGACTTCGACCGGCACCGCGTGCCGCAGCGTCTCAAGGAGCTCGTCGAGCTCGCCACCGACGGCTACGCGCGCGTGCGCGCCGCGCGGCCCGAGGGCGTGCCGATCCCCGACGCGAGCGAGGTCATGCAGCTCGGCGTCGGGCGCGGGGTGGTCGACTACGTCGCCTCGCTGTCCGACGACCAGGCGCTCGCGGTGTCGGAGGCCATCGACGGCCGTCCCGACCGGCTGTGGGACATCGGGCAGAACCTCTGACGCGCGCTCAGGCGGCCGTGGTCGCCGTGGCGGCATCAGGGGTGGCGTCCGACGCGCGGTCACGTCGATCGCGCCCCCTGCGCCGGCCGCCGAGCAGCACGAGGAGCACACCGACGACCAGGAGCACGACGCCCGCGATCGCGGCCCACCACGCGGTGTCGGCCGGGATGTCGAGGTAGACGCTGATGCCGAGGATGCGCGAGAGGCCCCACGGCAGCAGGCCCATCTCGTCGTTCCACGCGGTGAGCGCCACCTCGAGTCCGATCAGGCCGATGAGGCTGCCGAACACCGCCAGCACGGCCCCCACGCCGGCCACGACCGCGCCCAGTGCACGCAGCGCGCCGACCTGGGTGGCGAGCGCCCACGCACCGGCCACGAGCACCCAGCCGAAGGCGGCGACGGCGACGGTGATGTAGGCGTTGCGCGCATCGGGGTCGGTCCAGAAGCCGAACCAGTAGCCACCGGGGCCCGTCGGCGCGAGCACCACGAGCAGCAGCACGACCCTGAGGATCGCCGCGCCGCCGACGGCGGCCAGCACGGGCCACGCCGAGTGCCGCCGGAGCACGACGAGCAGCACGAGCACGAACACCAGCCACGCGCCGAGCGTGACGAGCAGGTGCGAGGGCGCGAGGAACCACGTCTGGATGCCGCGGCTCAGTGCCAGGGCGAGCGCCGGCACGGCGACGAGGAGCACCCGCTCGAGGCGACCGAGCCCCTCGGTGACCTCCGCGGCCCGCCACGGCCGCGTCGCCGCCACCCACAGCGCACGGGCGGCGCGGGCGCCGGGCCAGCGCACCCGGCCGGAGCCCGCCGCGATCCCGTAGCCGAGCCACGCGGCGAGCAGGATGACGAGCACCCGCGCGGCCCAGGCCATGGGCAGGTCGCGCTCCGCGCGCTGGACGCCGAGCTCTGCGGCCGTGAGGTTGTACGCCGGGTAGTACGGGTCGCCGGCGTAGGCGGCCTCATGGGCGGCGGCGGATGCCTCGAACGCCTGCCGCGCGGCATCCCATCGCTCGTACGCGGCCTGGTCGCCGGTGTCGTGCCACTGGGCCTGGCGCAGGAACATCTCGCGATCGTCGCCGAGCATCTCGTAGGTCGACGCCTGGTAGTCGAGGGTGTCGAGGAACGCGGCGCGCAGGTCGGGATCGCGCCAGGTCGCGGCATCCGTCGCCTCGATCGCCTCGTGCATGCGCTGCACGGCCGCGATCGCCCGGTCGCCGCCCGCGATCGCCTCGTCGAGCCGGTCGCGGCTGATCTCGTAGATCACGTCGAGCACGGCGCTGTCGCCGGTGACGATGTCCCACTCGAAGATCCACATCATGGGCGGCGGCTCGAGCCCGATGGCGAACACGCGGCGGTCGGCGAACGGGCCGATGTAGAGCCCGTCGGTGATCGCCTCGCGCGACGACGCCATGGCCTCGCCGATCGCCCGCACCGTCGCCGGGTCGTCGGAGAACCAGCGACGCGCCCAGTCGGCGGTGATCGCCGCGGGGTCGGCGTCGGGGTCGCGGGCGAGACGACCGGCCAGCTCGGTGTTGAGCTCGTAGAGCTGCCAGAAGCCGGCCTTCAGCTCGAGCGAGAGCGGTCCGGCGCGCCAGGGTCCGCCGTCCTGCGTCCAGGTCCAGATCCCCTCGACCCGCGGGTTCGCGGCGATGAAGCGCTGCAGGGCCTCCTGGTAGAGCACGCCGAGATCGTTCGGGAAGGCGCCGAAGTTCTCGAACTCCCGGCGGCTCTGGAACTCGACGATGCGCCGCTGTTCGCCGATCTCGAGGGTGTGGTTCAGCGGCAGGTGGCTGTAGAAGTCGCCGAGCGTGTACTTGGTCGAGACGATGAGGGCGTCGGAGTCGATGCCGCCGAGCACCGCCTCGTAGGACGCGTCGTTCGTGTGCATGTCGCCGACGGCGCCGACGCCCACGCTCCAGGTGCGGAAGATGACCTCGCGGTCGACCCGCTCGGCCTGCTCGGTGAGCGCCGTGAGCATCGCACGCACGGAGTCGACGCTCGTGACGGCCAGCTCGGAGTAGTAGTCCCAGCCGGGCAGGTCGTATACCCGTCCGGCCTCGCCGATGCGGATGAGCACGCCGTCGAGGTAGGGCATCGCGGCGTAGAGCTCGTCGAGTCCCGCGGCGTAGACGTCCCAGAACTCGGGGTCGTCGGTGGCGAGGCCGCCGAACCGGTCGACGAGGTACTCCTCGAGCGGGGTGGTGAGCGTGAGCATGTCGGTGCGGAAGTACACCGCGAGCCCCGCGTCGTGCGCGTACTCCCACATCGGCCCGAACGCCTGCTGCATCGCCTCGGCCCGCGCCACGTGGGTGTCGACGGCGTCGTAGACCTCGGTGCCGTCGCCGACGCCCGAGAAGGTGAGGTACTCGATGAAGCCGGGGATGGCGATCGCGTTGTAGCCCTCGGCGAGCGCGTGGCGCACGTAGGCCTCGAACTCCTCGCGGGCGACGTCGAGCGCCGCCTCGTCGATGTAGGGCGCGTCGGCGAGGATGACGTCGGCGAAGGCCTTCGAGTTGTGCGAGTAGTCGTCGCCCGCCGCCCAGGCGGGTTCGTCGACGGCAACGCCGACCGCGCCGAGGTCGACCATGCGGAATCCGAGGCGCGATTCGACCGCCTCGCCGAGGTGCTCGGTCACGCTGCGACGGTCGCGCACGGCGGCGGCGAGGTCGTAGACGCCGAGCGTCGCTCCGGCCTCGGATGCCGCGAAGAGGCGCAGCGCGCCCGGTTCACCCGTGAGCCGGTAGGTCTCGTCGTCGTCGCCGCCCTCGCCCACGACGACGTCGAGCGTCGAGGTGCCGTCGGTCGCTCCGGCGTCGGCGACCGCGTCTCGGAGCTCGTCGACGGCCAGCCCCATCCGCACCGAGGCCGGTGCGGTGATCTCGGTGAAGGCCGGCGGCGTCACCGACGGGGTCTCGGGGGCGGCCACGAGCGTCTCGGCCGGGACATCCGACGGCTCGCTTCGGATGCCCAGCTCGTCGCCGAGCACCACTGCCGTGCCGGCACCCAGCGCCACGAGCACCGTGAGCGCGACACCGGCGAGTACACCCCGTCGGGTTCGCGCCATCACGGGGAGCAGCGTACATGAACTGGGACGATCGTCCCAGTTTTTCCCCGCCGGGCCGACGCCCGCGCATCGTAGGCTTGCTCCGTGACCGAACGCGCCCGCCTCTCCGCCCGAATCGCCGCCATCGCCGAGTCCGCGACCCTGAAGGTCGATGCGAAGGCGAAGGCCCTGCAGGCCGAGGGCCGCCCGGTCATCTCCTACGCGGCCGGCGAGCCCGACTTCTCGACGCCCGAGTTCATCGTCGAGGCCGCGCTGGCCGCGACGCACGACCCCAAGAACTACCGCTACACGCCTGCGGCCGGCCTGCCCGACCTGCGCGAGGCCATCGCGGCGAAGACCCTGCGCGACTCGGGACTCGAGGTCGGCGCCGGGCAGGTGGTCGTGACGAACGGCGGGAAGCAGGCCGTGTACCAGGCCTTCCAGGTGCTCCTCGACGAGGGCGACGAGGTGCTCGTCCCCACGCCCTACTGGACCACCTATCCAGAGGCGATCAAGCTGGCGGGCGGTCGCCAGGTCGACGTCTTCGCCGGCGCCGACCAGGGCTACCTCGTCACGGTCGAGCAGCTCGAGGCGGCACGCACCGAGCGCACGAAGGTGCTGCTCTTCGTCTCGCCGTCCAACCCCACCGGCGCGGTGTACGCGCCCGACCAGGTGCAGGCGATCGGCGAGTGGGCGCTCGAGCACGGCATCTGGGTCGTGTCCGACGAGATCTACCAGAACCTCACGTACGCCGACGACCCCGACGGCGTGCCGCCGCGTGCCGTCTCCATCGTCGAGGCCGTGCCCGGGCTCGCCGACCGCACCATCCTCGTGAACGGAGTGGCGAAGACCTACGCGATGACCGGCTGGCGCCTCGGCTGGATGGTCGGGCCCGCCGACGTCATCAAGGGCGCCGCGAACCTGCAGTCGCATCTCACGTCGAACGTGTCGAACATCTCGCAGCGCGCGGCGATCGCCGCACTGACCGGGCCGCAGGACACCGTCGAGGAGATGCGCCGCGCCTTCGACCGTCGCCGTCGCACGATCGTCGCCGAACTGTCGAAGATCGACGGCATCACCGTGCCGGTGCCCCAGGGCGCGTTCTACGTCTATCCCGACGTCTCGGGCCTGCTCGGTCGCGAGTGGGGCGGCGTCACCCCCTCGAGCTCGCTCGAGCTCGCCGACCTGATGCTCGAGCAGGCCGAGGTGGCGGCCGTGCCGGGCGAGGCGTTCGGACCGAGCGGCTACCTGCGCTTCAGCTACGCGCTCGGCGACGCCCCGCTGCTCGAGGGCATCCAGCGCCTGCAGCGCCTCTTCGGCTGAGCGCGGTTCCGGATGCCGCGGCCGCCCGACTCCCCCGTCGTCGCCGCGGCGCACGACAACGCCGCCTGGTGCGCGGCGGTGTGCCGCGCCAACGGCATCGGCTCGCGCGTGCGCGACGGGCTGTGGAGCGCTGACGGGCCGACCCCCGAGGGCTACCCCGAGGCGGTGACGCTCACCCCCGGCCTGTCCCCCGATCGCGTCGCCGAGGCCCTGCCGGCGGGTGCGACGAGCGTGAAGGACTCCTTCGCCGACGTCGACCTCGGAGACCACGGGTTCCGGGTGCTGTTCGAGGCCTCCTGGATCGCGCACGAGTCGGGCTCCGAGTCGGCGCTGGCGGTCACCCCCGCTCAGGCGCTGCACGCCGTCTCGACGGCTGACGAGTATGCCGCGTGGGCTGCGCTGCACGGCGGGACGGCGTTCGCCCCGGCCCTGCTCGACGACCCACGCGTCGTGGTGCTCGCGGGCGGC
>NZ_WJSP02000590.1 GCF_009720255.1 Agromyces humi
CGCGGCGCGGCATACCCCGGCAGGCGCAGCCGCGACGCGGCGTCGCCGATCACCGGGAACGCGGCGGCGAGCGCCTTGGTGTGCGGATGCTGCGGATCGGCCATCACGCGGTGGGCCGGCCCGTCCTCGACGATGCGTCCCTGCTGCATGACGCAGATCCGGTCGCAGGTTGCCGCGAGCACGGAGAGGTCGTGGCTGATGAGCAGGAGGCTCAGCCCGCGCTCGCGCACCAGCCCGGTCAGGACTTCGAGCACCTGTGCCTGCACGATCACGTCGAGTGCGGTCGTGGGCTCGTCGGCGATGATGAGCTCGGGATCGCAGGCGAGCGCCATCGCGATCATCACGCGCTGCTTCTGGCCGCCCGAGAGCTCGTGCGGGTAGGCGTCGGCCTTCTCGGGCGGGAGGTCGACCTGCTCGAGGAGCTCGATGATGCGCGCGACGCGGCGCGCCTTGTCGCGGAAGTCGCTCGCCGCGTGCTGCACGAGGGCCTCGGCGATCTGCGCTCCGACCCGCTGCACCGGGTTCAGCGAGTGCATCGCCCCCTGGAAGACGATCGCGGCCTCCGCCCAGCGCACGGCGCGGAGGCGACCCCACTTCATCGTGAGCACGTCCTCGTCGCCGAAGCGGATGGCGCCGGTGACCTCGGCGTTCGACGGAAGCAGCCGCAGTACCGACATCGCGAGCGTGGACTTGCCGCAGCCCGACTCGCCCGCGAGCCCCAGGGTCGCCCCGGGCTCGAGCACGAGGCTCACGCCGTCCACCGCATGACGGATCACCGGCTGACCGTCCTCGGCGCTGGTGCGATACGAGATGCGGACGTCGTCGAATTCGAGC
This sequence comes from Agromyces humi, assembly GCF_009720255.1. Lineage (GTDB taxonomy): Bacteria > Actinomycetota > Actinomycetes > Actinomycetales > Microbacteriaceae > Agromyces > Agromyces humi. The sequence continues at coordinate 835 of NZ_WJSP02000590.1, forward strand.
TTGGGCATCAGCGACTCCGGAGGGTGGGGTTGACGACGGCCTCGAACGCTCGGCCGACGAGGGTGAAGCAGAGGACGACGAGGACGATGGCGATGCCGGGCGGCAGCACGTACCACCAGTAGCCGGCAGTGGCGGACCCGGTGTCGAGTGCCGTCTTCAGCATGGTTCCCCACGAGACCTGGGTGGGGTCGCCCAGCCCGAGGAAGGCGAGGGTCGACTCGGCGATGATCGCGGAACCGACGGCCAGCGTCGTGTTCGCCAGCACGAGCGGCAGCACCGCGGGCAGCACATGCCGGCCGAGCACGTGGCCATGTCCCGCGCCCAGCGCCCAGGCCCGCTCGATGTAGGGGCGCGCCTCGACGGTCAGGGTCTGGGATCTGACCAGCCGGGCGGTCGCCGCCCAGGAGGTCACCCCGATGGCGATGACGATGGTGAGCACGCCGCGCTCGAGCACCGTCGAGAGCACGATGGCGAGCACCAGCGACGGGATGACCAGGAAGAAGTCGATCAACCGCAGCAGCGCGGACTGGGCGGCGCCACTGAAGTGCCCGGCGGCCATGCCGACCGTGGTGCCGATGATCACCGACACGGCGGTCGCGGCGAACCCGACGAGCAGCGAGACCCGCGCGCCCCAGAGCAGCATGACGAGCACCGATCGCCCGGCGGGATCGGTGCCCAACGGGTAGCCCGCCGACGGCGGCTGGTTCGGGTCCGCCGTCGCCTGCGTGGCGTCGAGGAGCGAGGCGGGGGCGATGACCGGCGCGAGCACCGCGAGGGTGATGACGGCGAGCAGCGCCACGAGGCCGATGAGCCCCGAGCG
>NZ_WJSP02000591.1 GCF_009720255.1 Agromyces humi
GAAGCCGCGCCGGAAGCGCCGGCGCCGCCGGTCGATTCAGGCGCCACGACTGGATCGCCGGTCGGGATGGCGACCGTGGCCCAGGAGTCGACGGACCCGGTCGCGGCGGCATCGGCCGCCTTCGCGCCGCTCGGCCGAACGGCTGCGGCGGACGAGGCCGGAGCGGCGGACCCGGCACGCGAGGCCGGAGCGGCCGGAGTGGCGGGCGCTGCTGCCGACGCGGGAGCGGACGGGCCAGCGGACGCCGCCGACGGCGCTGCAGACGACGCCGACGCGGCAGGAAGCGCCGCCGAGGCGCCGGAGCCGGCCGCCGCCGACGACGACGGGCTCTCGGACGCTCGACTGGGAGCGGGCACCACGGGCGCGGGGGCGGATGTCGGTGACGACGCCTCGCCCGGCGCGTCACCGCGAGTGGCGCCCTCGACCTTGGCGATGAACTTGACCGTGACGCCCAGCACCTCGCTGATGGCGCTGCGAAGCAGTTCGCTCACGCTCTGGCCCGGGGCCCCGCCCCGGAATCCGGCGACATCCTGCTCGCTCGGGAACGCGAGGACGAGCACCTCGCCGTCGCGGAACTCGCGGACCTGTGCGGTGAACGCCACCATCCACGCGCTGCGCTTCGTGCGCTGGAGGGACGCGAGCACCTCGGGCCAGGCGTCGCGCATCTGCTGCAGCGTGACGGGACCGACGGGTCTCTGGGCGGACGCGGGAACAGCGGATGCAGTTTCGGGTGCGCCGGCGGCGGCAGGTGCCGTCGCAGACGCATCGGATGACGGTGCGGCGCGGGAACCGGGCCGTGGCGGCATCGGCGGTGCCGAACGCCGCGGTGGCATCGTCGGTGCGGTACCCCGCGGCGGCATCGTCGGTGCGGTATGCCGCCGTCGGCGCGTCGTCACCGAACGACCACACGGGCTCGGACGCGGCCTCGGGCTGGAACGCCACGCCGGGCTCGGCATCCCGGTCAGGCTCGGGGCCCTGCTCGAGCTCCGTGTGCGTCGACGCCGGCTGGGTCCAGAACGGCGCGAGGGGAACGTCGTCCGCCGGCTCGCCGTCGGAAACGGCAGTCGCGTCGTCCACCTCGTCGTCGCCGTCGCCGTCGAACCCCGCCGCCGCGAACGGCAACGGCCGTTCCAGCCCGTTCGCGTCGCGCTCGGGGTCGGCCTTCGGGTCGGGCGCCGACGGGTCGGGCGTCAGGTTCCAGAAGTACCCCGTCTCCGCGAGCTCGCGGGCGACCGGGGACCCGTCGTCGGGCTCATCGTCGATGGGCTCCGCGTCCGCGTCGTCCTGGTCGTCGAGCGTACGGTCACGCCCGAAGAAGCGGCCACGAGGTGCACGGGGCGCCTCGGGCTCATCCGCCTCGTTCGATGCGATGGCACGACGACTGACAGGCCGTCTCTCCAGGTTCTCGCTGCGGCCGATGTCGCCCGGAGTCCGAATCCGGAGAAGAGCGTGCAGGGCGACGGCGATGCGACGCAGCACGGCGACCGCATTGTCGGGTGCGTCGCTCGACGTCACGCGAGGCCGACGCCGCGGATCGTCAGGATCATGAAGAGCAGCATCGCGCGGCACCTCGGGGCCGCCCAGACGGTCGTATTCGATGGCACTGGCCGTTGCGTACGAGGACGCGCCCACGCGTGCCATCAGGGGAGCCG
>NZ_WJSP02000592.1 GCF_009720255.1 Agromyces humi
CGCGGCCGCGCGCCGAGGCTCCAGCGCCGCGGCAGCGCGAGCGAACCAGGCTCCGAGTGCAGCGGCGCGGCCGATCGAATGACCGGCGGCAGCAGGGGCCGCGTGTCGCCCGCGACGTCGCAGGGGCTCCGCCGGACCCTCGTCGTGCTCGGAACCCACCGATCGTCACCTCCGCTCGCTGCCATGGTCCGCGACCCCCGAACGGGGCGCGGTCCGTATCGAGGATAGGCGGTGTGAGGATGCCTCGCGACATCCGCAGTTCGACGTCGCGGGCGCAACCCCCTTGCCTCGTGCATGCCGGGATGGTTTCGTGGCCGGCCTGGGTGCGCGGCCGATCACGAGGAGCAGAACCCATGAAGGCCATGGTGTATCGCGGACCCTACAAGGTGCGCGTCGAAGAGAAGGACATCCCCCGGATCGAGCATCCGAACGACGCGATCGTGCGCGTGCGACTCGCAGCGATCTGCGGATCCGACCTCCACCTGTACCACGGCATGATGCCCGACACCCGGATCGGCCACACGTTCGGGCACGAGTTCGTGGGCGAGGTCGTCGAGGTCGGGTCATCCGTCGAGCGGCTCACCGTGGGCGACCGGGTGATGGTGCCCTTCAACATCTACTGCGGCTCGTGCTACTTCTGCTCGCGCGGGCTCTACTCGAACTGCCACAACGTCAACCCGAACGCCACCGCGGTGGGCGGCATCTACGGCTACTCGCACACCTGCGGCGGGTACGACGGCGGGCAGTCCGAGTACGTGCGCGTGCCGTTCGCCGATGTGGGACCCGGCGTCATCCCCGACTGGCTCGACGAGGAGGACGCACTGCTCATGACCGACGCCCTGTCGACCGGGTACTTCGGCGCGCAGCTCGGCGACATCGAGGAGGGCGACACCGTCGTGGTCTTCGGCGCGGGCCCCGTCGGCCTCTTCGCGGCGAAGTCCTCGTGGCTCATGGGAGCCGGACGCGTGATCGTGGTCGACCACCTCGAGTACCGGCTCGCGAAGGCCCGGGACTTCGCGGATGCCGAGACGGTGAACTTCGCCGAGGTCGACGACATCGTCGTGCACCTCAAGAAGCTCACCGACGGCCTCGGCGCGGATGTCGGGATCGACGCCGTGGGCGCGGAGGCCGACGGCAACTTCGCGCAGCACGTCACGTCGGCCAAGCTCAAGCTCCAGGGCGGCTCTCCCATCGCCCTCAATTGGGCGATCGACTCCGTGCGCAAGGGCGCTACCGTCTCCGTCATGGGCGCCTACGGCCCCATGTTCAGCGCGGTGAAGTTCGGCGATGCCATGAACAAGGGACTCACGCTCCGGATGAACCAGTGCCCCGTCACGCGGCAGTGGCCACGGCTGCTCGAGCACATCCGCAACGGCTACCTGAAGCCGAGCGACATCGTCACCCACCGCATCCCGCTCGAGCACATCGCCGAGGGGTACCACATGTTCTCGGCCAAGCTCGATGGCTGCATCAAGCCGCTCATCGTGCCGAGCGCCGCCTGAGGAGGAGATCACCATGCCGTACACGCCAGCCCGAGGGCGATCCACGGCAGCTGTCCGTAGCCGACCGCGAGCACGACGACCGCGAGGATCGAGATGCCCACGGCGACCCACTGCGTGACGTTCAGGCGCTCGCGCTGCACGAGGACGCC
>NZ_WJSP02000593.1 GCF_009720255.1 Agromyces humi
CGGTGGCCGCGGCGCTCGCGCGCACCGAGAGCATCGGCGCGCACTTCCGAACGGACGAAGCCGGCACGACCACCGGCGCCGCACTCGTCGACGCCGCATCGGCCACCGATCCGCGCGCGGCCGCTCGTGCCGCCGCATCCACCGCCTTCGAGGAGGCCGCCTGATGACCGACCACCGAGAGATCGACCGCATCGTCACCGCCGCGCTCGACGAGGACGCGCCCTGGGGCGACCTCACGAGCGAGACCCTGATCCCCGAGGATGCCACGGCCACGGCCGAGCTCGTCGCGCGCGAGCCCGGCGTGCTCAGCGGCATCGACGTGTTCGCAGCGGCGTTCCGGCTCGTCGACCCGCGCATCGTCGTCGAGGCGCTCGCCGCCGACGGCGACCCGTTCGACGTGGGAGCGGTCCTCGCCCGCGTGCACGGACCGGCACGCGGCATCCTCACCGCCGAGCGCGTGGGGCTCAACCTGGTGCAGCGGATGTCGGGCGTCGCCGCCCTCACCGCTCGCTACGTGGCCGCGGTCGCGGGCAGCGGGGCGCGCATCGTGGACACCAGGAAGACCACGCCCGGCCTCCGCAGCCTCGAGCGCCAGGCGGTGCGCGACGGCGGCGGACGCAACCACCGCCGTTCACTGTCGGACGCGATCATGGCGAAGGACAACCACCTCGCGGTGCTCACCGCCGGCGGGCGCGACCTCGCGACGGCGCTGCGCGAGGCGCGCGAGCGGATGCCGCACACCGCCCACCTCGAGGTGGAGGTCGACCGGCTCGACCAGCTCGACGCCGTGCTCGCCGGCGGGGCCGACACCATCATGCTCGACAACTTCTCGCTCGACGACCTGCGCACGGGCGTGCAGGGGATCGCCGGGCGGGCGGTCGTGGAGGCATCCGGCGGCGTCTCGCTCGACACGGTCGCGGCGATCGCGGCGACGGGCGTCGACGTCATCTCGGTGGGGGCGCTCACGCATTCGGCCCGAGCCCTCGACCTGGGGCTCGACGTCGTGATCTCGGCCGGCTCGGATGCGCCCGTTGCGCCGGGGGCGGCCCCGTGATCTTCCTCGACCACGCCGCGACGACGCCCGTGCGCCGGGAGGCGCTGGAGGCGATGTGGCCCTACCTCACCGGGTCGTTCGGCAATCCGTCGAGCCGGCACGGACTCGGCGACGAGGCCGCGCGCGCCCTTGCGGCGGCCCGTGCGGAGGTGGCCGCCGTGGTGGGCGTCCGCCCGGGGGACGTCGTCTTCACGGGCGGCGGAACCGAGGCCGACAACCTCGCGGTGAAGGGCATGGCGCTCGCCAACCCGCGCGGCCGGCACGTGCTCGTGTCGCCGATCGAGCACGAGGCCGTCCTCGAGTCGGCCGCCTACCTCGCACGCGTGCACGGCTTCACCGTCGACCTGCTCGAGGTCGACGAGCACGGCACGGTGCATCCCGAGGCGCTCGCCCGCCGCATCCGCGACGACACGACGCTCGTGTCGGTACAGCTCGCGAACAACGAGATCGGCACGGTGCAGCCGGTGGCCGAGCTCGCCGCGGTGGCCCACGCCGCCGGTGCGCTGATGCACTCGGATGCCGTGCAGGCGGCCGGGTGGCTCCCGCTCGGGCTCGACGGGCTCGGTGCCGACGCCCTCTCGCTCGCC
>NZ_WJSP02000594.1 GCF_009720255.1 Agromyces humi
GGGGCACCCGCTCGCGCAGCGCGCCGACCACTCGGGCGGCGTCACCCACGACGGCGGACCGGTCTCGGCGGCGCCCTACGGCAGCCCGTCGATCCTGCCGATCTCGTGGGCGTACGTGCGCATGATGGGCTCCGAGGGGCTCAAGCAGGCCACGGCCGCGGCCGTGCTCGCGGCGAACTACGTCGCCGCGCGCCTGCGCGACCACTTCCCGGTGCTCTACACGGGCGACAACCACCTCGTCGCCCACGAGTGCATCCTCGACCTGCGTCCGCTCACCGCGGCCACCGGGGTCACCGTCGACGACGTCGCGAAGCGACTCATCGACTACGGCTTCCACGCGCCGACCATGTCGTTCCCCGTGGCCGGCACGCTCATGGTCGAGCCGACCGAGTCGGAGGACCTCGCCGAGCTCGACCGCTTCGTCGAGGCGATGATCGCGATCAAGGCCGAGGCCGACGCGGTGGGTCGCGGCGAGTGGCCGGTCGACGACAACCCGCTCCGCAACGCGCCGCACACGGCCGAGTCGGTCATCACGGGGGAGTGGACGCACCCGTACACCCGTGAGCAGGCCGTGTACCCCGTGCACGCGCTCGTGCGCAACAAGTACTGGGCGCCGGTGCGCCGCATCGACCAGGCCTACGGCGACCGCAACCTCGTGTGCGCCTGCCCGCCGGTCGAGGCGTTCGCCTAGCATCGGTCGACTGCCCGCCCGGGTGAACCGAACACGCCGCGGTCTCGTGGTCACGGCAGGAGGTGACGGATGCCGCTGGAGGACGACCGCCGGCTGGTCGAGCTCTACGACGCCCACGCGCCGTCGATCTGGCGCTACGTGGTGCACCTGACGGGCGACGCTGCCGGAGCCGACGACATCGTGCAGGAGACGCTGCTGCGTGCGTGGCGGAGTCCGCGCATCCTCGCCCAGGAGCCGACGTCGACGCGAGCCTGGATGTTCACCGTCGCCCGCAACCTCGTGATCGACGAGGCGCGCAGCGCCCGGCGACGGCATGAGATCGGCGTCGCCGAGACGCCCGAACGCGGCTCGGGCGACGGCACCGACGCGCTGTTCGAGAGCCTGCTCGTCGAGGAGGCGCTCGCGGGGCTCGACCTCGAGCATCGCGCGGTGATCGTGCATGCGTACTACGGCGGATGCAGCATCGCCGAGGTGGCCCGGCGGCTCTCGATCCCCGAGGGCACGGTGAAGTCGCGGCTGCATTACGGGCTGCGGGCGCTCCGCCTGGCACTCCAGGAGAAAGGGGTGACGCGATGAACGCCGACCACGCGCGCTACGCCGACTGGGATTCCTCGTACGTGCTCGGCGCGCTGTCCCCGGCAGAGCGCCGCGAGTACGAGGGCCACCTCGAGACGTGCGAGGCCTGCCGCCGGTCGGTGGCCGAACTGGCCCCGATGCCGGGACTCCTGTCGCGGCTGACACCCGAGCGCGCCATGGGCCTGCTCGATGACGAGGCGTCGCCCGGGCCCGCCCCGAAGCCCGAGCTGCGCGACGCCGTGCGGCTCGAGGTCCGACTCGACGTCGGCGGCCGCCTTGGCGTACCCGTCGACGACCTCGGCCATNATCGTGTAGGCCGCAGGCATCGCCGCGTTCCGCAGGTTCTCCGGCGCGTCGTTCAACAGTCG
>NZ_WJSP02000595.1 GCF_009720255.1 Agromyces humi
CTGATGACCCGGAATGCGAGGTGGTGCGCGTCTTCGGGGTCCATGCGCGTCGAGTCGCGCATCGTGCAAGGTGACGATGCCGCCCGCGACGTGCGGCACGGCTCGCGGCCGAACTGCGCGCGCGCCGCCTCATCGACCGCATCACCGTCGTGGCGCCCACCGACCACCTGAAGCGCCAGTGGGCCGATGCCGCGGCGCGCGCCGGGATCCGACTCGACCCGGGGTTCCGCAACGCCCACGGCCGCACCGCCCGTCACTACCACGGTGTCGCGGTGACCTACGCGCAGGTCGCGATGCGCCCGGCCCTGCACCGGGAGCTCACCCTCTCGGGGCGCTCGCTCGTCATCCTCGACGAGGTGCACCACGGCGGCGACACGCTCTCGTGGGGCGATGCGATCCGCGAGGCGTTCGAGCCGGCCACCAAGCGGCTCTCGCTGACGGGCACGCCGTTCAGGTCCGACACGGCGCCCATCCCGTTCGTCGAGTACGTGCCCGACAACCAGGGCGTGCGGCTCTCGAAGACCGACTACAACTACGGGTACGGGCGGGCCCTCGCCGACGGCGTCGTGCGGCCGGTGCTCTTCATGGTCTACGCGGGCCACATGCGATGGCGCACGAAGGCCGGCGACGAGATGGAGGCGCGGCTCGGCGAGGACAACACGAAGGACATCACGTCCTCGGCGTGGCGCACGGCGCTCGAGCCCACGGGCGAGTGGATCCCGGCGGTCCTGCAGGCGGCCGATCGGCGACTCACCGAGGTGCGCCACGGCATCCCCGACGCCGGAGGCCTGGTGATCGCCACCGACCAGACCGTCGCCCGCGCGTACGCGCAGATCCTCGAGCAGATCTGCGGAGAGCCGGTCACGGTCGTGCTCTCCGACGAGAAGGAGGCGAGTGCGCGCATCGAGGAGTTCTCGGGCAACACCCGCCGCTGGATGGTGGCGGTGCGCATGGTGTCCGAGGGCGTCGACGTGCCGCGGCTCGCCGTCGGGGTCTACGCCACGAGCGCGTCGACGCCGCTCTTCTTCGCCCAGGCGATCGGCCGATTCGTGCGCGCCCGGCGTCGCGGTGAGACGGCGTCGGTCTTCCTGCCCAACGTGCCGACCCTCATGGGCCTCGCCGCGCAGATGGAGCTCGAACGCGACCACGCGCTCGACCGGCGGTCGGGCGACCAGGACGATGACGGCCTCGACGACAGCCTCCTCGAGTCCGCGAACCGCGAGGAGCGCGCCTCCGAGGAGGCCGGTCTCGGCACGTGGGAGGCGATCGGGTCGGATGCCTCGTTCGACCGCGTGCTCTACGACGGCGCGGAGTTCGGCACGCTCGCCGAGCCGGGCAGCGACGAGGAGTACGACTTCATCGGCATCCCCGGCATCCTGGAGCCCGAGCAGGTCTCCGAGCTGCTGCGGCACCGGCAGGCGAGGCAGGCGAGGCGTGCGGGGGAGCGCCGCAAGCACACCGCCGAGGCGGAGGAGTCCGGCCGCGCCGAGCCGGTCGCGCTGTACCGCACCCTGAAGGAGCAGCGCGCGCTCCTGAACAGCCTCGTCGGGCTCTGGGCCAGGCACACCGGCGAGCCGCACTCGCAG
>NZ_WJSP02000596.1 GCF_009720255.1 Agromyces humi
GGGTGGCTGGTCGGACGGGCGAACCTCTGGGTGCGGTCACGGGTGACGGATGCCACGGTGAACACCGTCATCTCGTTCACGGTGCCGTTCCTCGCCTCGGTGCCGAGCGAGGCGCTCGGGGCATCCGGTCTCGTCGCCGCCGTCGTGGCCGGCCTCGTGACGGGTCGGGGGGCCATCCGCAGCCTCTCACCGCAGCACCGCATGTCGGACGTGCAGAACTGGCGCACGATCGAGCTGATCCTCGAGGGCACGGTGTTCCTCGTGATGGGGCTCGAGCTGTCCACCATCCTCGGCGACCTCACCGACGAGACGCGCGGCGTGGAGCTCGGTGCCCGCGTGGCCGCGGTCACGCTCGTGGCGGTGATCGCGGTGCGGGCGCTCTTCGTGCTGCCCATGCTCGGCCTGCAGCGGCGGAGTTCCCGTCGCGGCGCCAGCATCAAGCCGCACCTCACGGCCTTCCAGGAGCGCCTGGACACGGCCGAGCCCGGACAGGTCGTGGCGCCCGAACGGCAGGGCGGGCCGGGGAAGGGCCGTCCCGGCCGGGTGCTGTCGGCCGCGTCGCTCCAGCGGTTCCAGACCCGTCTCCGCCGCAAGGTGGCCGACATCGACTACTTCATGGCCGAGCCTCTCGGCTGGCGCGAGGGTACGGTGATCGTCTGGGCCGGCATGCGGGGCGCGGTCACGCTCGCGGCCGCGCAGACGCTGCCGCAGGGCACGCCCGACCGGTCGCTGGTGATCTTCATCGCGTTCCTCGTCGCTGCGGGCTCGCTCCTCATCCAGGGCGGGACGCTCCCGTGGATCGTCCGCCTCGTCAAGCCGGCCGGCGTCGACGTCGAGGCGGCACGCACCGAGCGGGCGCAGCTGGAGGAGATGCTCCGCGGCGTGGCCGACGACCTGGTGCACGAGCATCGCGAGGCTCGGGCGGCCGCGGAGGAACGCCAGCACGGCGACCGGGATCCCGCCGCTGACCGGGAACTCTTCCGCACCCTGCGTCTCGAGATCATCGAGGCGCAGCGGGAGGCGCTGCTGGCCGCGCGCGACGACGGCACGTTCAGCGCGTCGGTGCTGACGGGCGCGCTCGAGACCCTGGACGCCGACCAGATCAGCATGGACCTGCGCGGGGAGCACCGCGACGTGGCGTGATCGCCGGTCGTCTGGAGCGGTCGTAACCGGACCGTGATAATCGAGCGATCGTCAATACCTTGGATGACATTCACAGGAACATGTGCGGAGACGTACAGAAGAGGTCGTCAGACTGGCCACTTCGCCCGGGCGCCCCCGCGTCTGTGGAACGTCGAGCAAAGGAATCGCGTGGCCTCGTGCCGCGGGACTCCGCCCCGTGAAAGTCATGCAGAACCAGCCTTCCTCCACTTCAGAGCACTCCAGCACCGCACCCGAGCCCCAGTCGGCCAACCGCCGCGACCGACGCCAGCGCACCGGCTGGCGACGAGGGCCGCTCATCGCCGCCGGCGTGCTCACCACCGAGCAGGTGACCCGGATCGTCCAGCGGTTCGGGAAGGGCATCTGAGATGCGCGTGCTCATCGTCTGCTCGTCGGGAGGTCACCTGACCCAGGCGCTCGC
>NZ_WJSP02000597.1 GCF_009720255.1 Agromyces humi
GAGCAGGCCGACGAAGCCGACCACGGGTTCGCTGCGATGTCCGACGACCAGGTGGTGCAGAACGCCGCCGACGCCGCCGACGAAGTCGACCGGTACACGCTCCAGTTGGCGGAACTGAACGCCGCCGACCCCGCCCGTCAGACCCGCGAGCTCCGCCAGGAGCTCGAACTCGTCCGACAGGACCGGATCGGCCGGCTGAACGCCGCCACCCAGAAGAAGGAACGTTCCGAGCTCGCAATCGGCCAGACGAAGCAGCGCGCCGCCGCGCAGCGCCAGCAGGCTGCCGCACGCCTCGAGACGGACCTCGCGTCGGCGTCCCAGCGCGCGTCGAACCAGAAGGCGAACGCCCGCGACGAACGCCGCATCGCCGGTGAACGACTCCTGGCGATCGTCGCCGCTGAACGCGACCTCCCCGGCGTGCAGTCGCAGGTCGCTGCGAAGCGAGAGTCCGCCGAGGGGTTCCGCCGGGAAGCCGCCGCCCACCAGACGGCTGCCGCAGAACACTTCGGGACGTACACCAGCCTGAAGGCTGAGCACGCCTCGCTGAAGGACCAGATCCCCGACGCTGAGGCGCGCATCGGCCTGCTCAGCCGCACCACCGCTGACCACTCCGACGACGCCGAGTGCTTCACCTGCGGCCAGCACCTCGCTGCCGCGGACGCTGCAGCGCTCATCGCGGCGCAGCAGGCACAGATCGCATCGTGGGTGTCCGACCTGGACTCCCTCCGCAGCCGCGCCATCGAAGCCCGCGAGGCGTCGGACGCCTCGAACTCCCTGGCGGAGCAGGTGCACGCCCAGGCACGCGCCGAGGACGCCGCCGCGGAACGGCTCGCAACCGAAGCTGCGAAGCTGGCCGCGCTGATCGGCTCCCGCCCGCAGGTCGACAAGCAGAACGCGGACGCGGAGGCGCTGTTCAAGCGCTCCTCCACTGACGAGGAGGACTGGCGGAAGCAGGCCGGCGACGCCCATCACGCCACCGTCCGCGACATCGACGAGCACGAAGCGGCGACTGTCGCCGCCGCGGAGGCGGACCTCGAGCAGGCGGTCGCGGAGATCGCAGACACGGCGCAGCCGTCCGCGAAGGAGGCGACCCTCGCCGCGGATCTCGCCGCCGCCGAGGAGGCTGTCGCCGCGGAAGCCGCCGGGTTCGAGCAGCAGCGCATCGACCTCGAAGGCAAGCGCGACGGGGCGAAGGACCGCGCCGCAGCGCTGGCCGCCGAGCAGAACCGCCGGAAGCAGGCAGCGAACGCCCGCGCCGAGCAGGAGGAACGCCTGAAGGTGCTCCGCCAGCAGAAGGAAGCCGCTGAGCACACCCGCACCGTCCACCAGACGCTGAACAAGGCGTTCTCCCCCGCCGGTATCCCGTCGATGATCCTGAACAACGTCGTCGACGAGCTCAACGAGGCGATGAACGTGTCGCTGAACCGGCTCTCCCGGGGTGAGCTCCGCGTGGAGCTTCGCACGTCCAGGGAGACGTCGAAGGGTGCCACCGACAACAAGGTCAGCGTGTACGTGGAAACCCCGACCGGGATCCGCCCCTACGAGACCCTCTCGGGCGGGCAGAAGTTCCGTGTCGACCT
>NZ_WJSP02000598.1 GCF_009720255.1 Agromyces humi
GCGGGTCTCACCGTCGCGGCGACGCAGACGAGCGACCTCCTCCTGCTCGCGGTCGGCGGCTCGGGCGGCGGCACGGCCGGCGTCGCGGGCTCGGTCGTCGTGAACACGACGACGGATGTCACCCGGGCGAGCCTGCTCGGCAACGTCAGCCAGCCGACGACGAACGTCGCCGTGCTCGCCACCGATGACACGACAGTGCTCGCGCTCGCGGGGCAGTTGACGTACGGCGGCACCGCCGGCGTGGGCGCGGGCGTGGACGTGGAGGTGCTCCACAAGACCACCGAGGCGTGGATCGGGAAGGGGTCGGTCGTCCGCGCGAGCGGCAACCTCACGGTCGACGCGCGCTCCACCGAGGGCATCGACTCGCTCTCGGTCGGAGGCGGCTTCGGAGGCACGGCCGCGGTCAACGTCAACGCCGGCGTCTCGGTCATCACCGTCGACACCACGGCGTACGTGCAGGACGGCACCTCGGCCGCCGACCGCGCCGACCTGCAGGTCTCGGGCAGCGTGCGCGTGTCGGCCGACGACCGTCTGCGCCTCAACGTCATCGCCGGCAACATCTCGGGCGGCGGCACGGCCGCGGTCGGTGCCGCGGTCGGCGTTCCCGTCGTCACGAAGCACACCCGGGCCTACCTCGGCGCGTTCTCTGTCGTCGTCGGTCTCGGCAACGGCACCGCGCTCAGCGTCGCGACCGGGGGCTACACGGTCACCACGCAGGACACCCGCTTCGACGCCTCGGTCGCCCTCGAGGGCGGCGGCGTCATCAACCTCGGCTTCGCCCACGGCTTCCAGAACGGCGACGAGGTCATCTACGACTCGGGCTACGGCGCGAACATCGCCGGCCTGAGCGACACCCCGGGCGACGAGGTGACGCCGCAGCAGGTCTACTACGTCGAGGTCGTCGACGAGTTCCGGGTCAAGCTCCACAAGGTGCAGAACCTGTCGGATGCCGCGATCAACGTCTCGGGCGGAACCGGGGAGAGCCATCGGCTCATCCCGACCGACCAGGCCGGCGTGCGTCAGGACGAGTCGCTGCGGTTCAACCCGCTGAAGGGCGGCGCCGTCACCGGCGGCAGCCTGATCACCCTGCCGTACGACCACGGCTTCGCCGACGGTGACACCATCGTCTACAGCTCGGGCGGCGGTGTGCCGATCGGCGGGCTCATCGACGGCGCGACCTACTACGCCGAGACCACCGGCCTCGCCGCGAACCAGCTGAAGCTGCGCAACAAGCCCGAGGACAAGGGCGGCGTCATCATCACCGGCCTCAACGTCACCTCCACGACGGGTCGCAGCCACAGCATCGTGAAGAGCGGCGTCACCCCCGGCGGCGACGCGGCCGCCTACGGACCCCGGGTCATCACCGCCGGCACCGACACCTTCCGCGGCGTCGCGGTCACCGCGAACAGCAGCGACGACATCGCTGTGGTCGGCATCTCGGCCGGCGTTGCCGGCACCGCCGCCGTGAACCTGGCCGGCGCGGTCAACGTCGACGACATCCACACCTACGCCTGGATCGGCGCGAACGCCAAGGTCAACTGCGACGCCGGCTGCACCGACGTGGCCGTCGGCTCGAA
>NZ_WJSP02000599.1 GCF_009720255.1 Agromyces humi
TCGAGGCGGCCGCCGGTGCCGTGCGCGACGGGGCGTTCACGCCTCCGGCCGGCACGCCGACGTACGACCTGGTCGCCGCGATGTCGTGAGGGCGCCGCCGGGTCACTCGGCGTTGCGCGCCCGGCTGGGCTGCACCCGCATGGGCTCCCCCGGCATCTTGGGGAAGTCGGGCGGGAACGGCAGCTCGCCGAGCCCGTCGTCGAGGTCGCGCTGCCACCACTCCAGCAGCGTGGTCAGGCGTCCGGGGTTCGACCGCATGCCCGCCCATGGGTCGCCGACGTCGCGCAGCCGGTCGGGCATGGTGCGGATCGTGAACCGCGCGGGGTCGGCCGTCTCGAGCTCGTCCCATTCGAGCGGGCACGACACCGGGGCGTGGGCCAGCGGCCGGGGGCTGTAGGCGCCCGCCATCGTGCGGTCGCGGTTCGCCTGGTTGTAGTCGATGAAGATGCGGTCGCCGCGCTCCTCCTTCCACCATGCGGTGGTGAGCTGCTCGGGCATGCGGCGCTCGAGCTCGCGCGCGAGCGCGATGACGGCGTGGCGCACGTCGAGGAACTCGTGCTCGGGCTCGATCGGCGCGAACACGTGGACGCCTCGGCTGCCCGAGGTCTTCACGAACGCGGTCAGGCCCACCTCGGCCATGAGCTCGCGCAGCGCCACCGCGGCAGGCACCGCCTCCGCGAAGCCGGTGCCCGGCTGCGGGTCGAGGTCGATGCGGAGCTGGTCGGGGTTGTCGGTGTCGTCGGCGCTCGAGGCCCACGGATGGAACACGATCGTGTTCATCTGCGCGGCCCAGACCGCCGCAGCGGGTTCGTCGAGCACGAGCTGCGGATGCCGCCGTCCGCTGGGGTACGTGACGGTGACCGATCGCACCCACTCGGGCGCGCCCTTCGGCGGGTTCTTCGAGAAGAACTGCTCGCCGTCGATGCCCTCGGGGAAGCGCTGGAGTGACACGGGACGGTTGCCGTTCGCCTCGATGAAGGCATCGCCGACGGCGACGAGGTACTCGGCGAGCTCGAGCTTCGTGATGCCGGGCTCGGGCCAGAGCACCCGGGTCGGCGAGGAGATCCGCACGTCGCGATCGCCGTGCGGACCGGGGACAGTGAGCGTTGCAGCAGCGCCGGCCATGCTGCCGACGCTACTCCCTCAGCGCGACGCGCCCGATCAGGACGCGGCGGTGGCGTATCGGCCGGCGCTGCGGGCGCGCGCCTTCTCGGCCTCCTCCTCGCGATTCTTCGGCGGTGCCGCGGTGACGAGGTCGTCGAGGAGGTGCCGCGTGATGTGCGCGATCTCGGCGACGGCCCGATCGAAGGCCTCGGCGTTGGCCTTGGAGGGCTTCGTCGATCCGCTCACCTTGCGCACGAATTGCAGCGCCGCCGCATGCACCTCGTCGTTCGTGGCCGCCGGCTCGAAGTTGTGGAGGGTGTGGATGTTCCTGCACATGCTCCGAGCCTAACGCTGAGACATGAGCCTGTCTCGGGTCGGATGCCGCGGCCCGGCGCCGATCACGACCCCGTGCCGTGCGACTGTCCGCGGGCCGCCTCGCGCGCGGCGTCGCG
>NZ_WJSP02000006.1 GCF_009720255.1 Agromyces humi
CGTTCCTCGGCCTGCTGTGGCCCCGGCTCAAGCGGTTCCAAGCGGGCGCGGTGGCGGTGGCCGCCGCGGTCGTCGCCACGCTCGCGACGCCGGTGCTCATGCCCGGACTGCCGGTGCTCGTCGCCGCG
This sequence comes from Agromyces humi, assembly GCF_009720255.1. GTDB lineage: Bacteria > Actinomycetota > Actinomycetes > Actinomycetales > Microbacteriaceae > Agromyces > Agromyces humi. The sequence continues at coordinate 129 of NZ_WJSP02000006.1, forward strand.
ATCGTCGCCGTGATCGTCGCCGTGATCGTCGGCTGGTTCGACCTGTTCTCGAGGCGGAGGGGCACATGACGACCTGGCACGTCATCCTCATCGCCGCGGCGGCGACGCTCGCCCTGAAGCTCGGCGGCTACCTCGTGCCGGCCGGCCTGCTCGAGCGTGAGCGGCCCGCCCGCATCGCCGACCTCCTCACCGTCGCCCTGCTGGCGGCGCTCATCGCCGTGCAGACCCTGGGCGCCGGCCAGGCGATCGTCGTCGACGCGCGGGTGCCCGCGCTCATCGTCGCGGCGGCGCTCTTCGCGCTGCGCGTGCCGTTCCTCGTCGTGGTGATCGTGGCCGCTCTCGTCGCGGCGGGCATCCGCGCGCTCACCTGAGCGGATCGGCTCAGTCCTCGAGGTGGTCGACGCCCGGCATCCACGACACCCCGGGCTTGCCCCATCCGAGCTTGCGAGCGATCTTCGCCGCGATCCGCTGGTCGCGTTCGCCGAGCCGGTCGACGTAGAGGGTGCCGTCGAGGTGGTCGTACTCGTGCTGGAAGATGCGGGCGAGCCAGCCCTCCGCCGCGATCTCGAACCGCTCGCCGTCGAGGTCGGTGGCTCGCAGGATCGCGCGATCGGCGCGGCGCAGCCCGAACCGCTCACCGGGGAACGAGAGGCACCCCTCGGACTCCTCGTCCTCGTCGGGTTCGCCGGCGGGCGGCGGGGAGATCCAGAGCTCGGGGTTGATCGCCACGCCCCGCCACTTCGTGCCGTCCTCGTCGGTCCAGCCGTAGGTGAAGAGCCGCAGCGGCACGCCCACCTGCGGGGCGGCGAGGCCGACGCCGGGCGCGGCATCCATCGTCTCGAAGAGGTCGCGCACGAGGGAGCGCAGGTCGTCGTCGATGGTCTCGACGGGAAGGGCGGGGGAGTGCAGCACGGGGTCGCCGGAGATGCGGATGGGGAGGACGGCCATTCGCCAAGGATATCCACGGCGGACCCGGTAGGGTCGATGCGTGGATCCGGACCTGAGCGACCTCTCCGAGCAGATCGCACTCGACCCCACGTCGTTCATCGGAATTCCGTTGGCCCTCGTCGGTGCGGTATTCCTGTCCCTCGGTGCTCAGTTCCAGCACCGCGGCGTCGTCAAGGTCGAGGCGCGCACCGTCGACTCGCTCGGCAAGGGGCTGAACGGCAAGCAGCTCGCGTTGCTGCTCGCGCGCCCGTCGTGGGTGCTGGGCACGGTCATGCTCGGGCTGGCCATCATGTTCCAGCTCGGAAGCCTCTACTTCGCCCCGATCATCGTGGTCCAGCCGCTCGGGGCGATCGCGCTGGTGATCACGTCGATCCTCAATTCGCGGCTGAACCACGTGAAGCTGAACCGCAAGTCGATCACCGCGATCTTCATGTGCGTCGGGGGCGTGTTCCTCTTCGTGGGCGTCGCCGCGTTCACGGCCGTCGACAAGCCCGTCACCGACCGGCAGCTCGTCACGATCCTCATCATCCTCGCCGTCGTGCTCGCCCTGGCCGGCGTCGCGTTCGGGCTGCTCCGCCGCCGCATCCGTGCCATCTTCTACGTCATCATGGCGGGAGTGCTCTACGGCTTCGTTGCGACGCTCGCCAAGGTCGTGCTCGGCCGCATTCAGCAGGGCGAGGTCGAATGGCTCACCTGGACCTGCCTGCTCGGCCTGCTGCTGGCGACGGCGCTCGGCGCGTACTTCGTGCAGAACGCCTATGCGACCGGGCCTCCCGACCTCGTGATCGCCGGACTGACGGTGGTCGACCCGATGGTCGCGGTCGTGATCGGCATCGTGGTGCTGGGCGAAGCGTCGCAGGCCCCGCTCTGGGCGAACCTGGTGTTCCTCCTCGCCGGCGTGATCGCCGTGTGGGGCGTGTTCATGCTGGCCCGCAATCACCCGCAGACCCGGCTCTGACCGCCGTCGCGACATGCGCGCCCGCCGACGCGCCGACGCCGATGCGTAGACTATGTTCGGATTCAGTTCGCGAGGGTGACCCCCAGGACGACCACTCATCGAGGCCGATCGCCTCCATCCCAGAATTGCGAGGAACCACGCCACGTGTCTGACACACCCGGTGCGACTGCCCCCGCCGGCACCGACGGCGCGGAGACGGAACGTCCGCTCACGATCCTGATCGGCGCCGACACCTTCGCGCCCGACGTGAACGGCGCTGCGCGCTTCGCCGAGCGCCTCGCCGCCGGACTGGTCGAGCGCGGGCACGACGTGCACGTGATGGCCCCCGCCGCGAACCGCAAGCACGGCACGTGGAAGGAGGTGCACGAGGGTCAGGAGATCACCGCACACCGTCTCTACAGCTGGCGCTGGTACCCGCACGACTGGCTGCGGTTCGCGCTGCCGTGGCGTATCAAGCAGAACAGCTCGCGCGTCATCGACGCGGTGAAGCCCGATGTCGTGCACTTCCAGTCCCACATCATCGTGGGCCGCGGTCTCTCGCTCGAAGCGCAGAAGCGCGGCATCCGCATCATCGGCACCAACCACTTCATGCCCGAGAACATGCTGGAGTTCACCCTGCTGCCCAAGGCGTGGCAGGAATGGGCGGTCGGTCTCGCGTGGAAGGCGGCGGGCCGCACGTTCGGCCGGGCCGAGGCCGTCACCACGCCGACGCGCCGGGCCTCGCAGTTCCTCGAGAAGCACACCGGGCTCAGGGGAGTGCATGCGATCTCGTGCGGCATCGACGCGCACAAGTACTCGCCCGACTGGTCGCCCCGCACGGAGAACCGCATCCTGTTCGTCGGCCGCGTGACCGGCGAGAAGCAGATCGACGTGCTGCTGCGTGCGATCACGCTGCTGCCCGCCGAGCTCGACGCCAAGGTCGAGATCGTCGGCGGCGGCGACCAGCTGCGCAACCTGCAGCACATGGCGTCGGAACTCGGCATCGCCAACCGCGTCACCTTCACCGGGTACGTCACCGACGACGAACTGCGCGAGGCGTATCACCGCGCCTCCGTGCTGGCGATGCCCTCGATCGCCGAGCTGCAGAGCATCGTGACGATGGAGGCCATGGCCTCGGCGCTGCCCGTTGTCGCCGCGAACGCGATGGCCCTGCCGCACCTCGTGCACGACGGCGAGAACGGGTACCTCTTCGACCCGGGCAGCCCCGACGACCTCGCAGCGAAGCTGCGCACCGTGCTCGAAGCGTCGCCCGAGGAGTACCGCACCCTCAAGGAGGGCTCCCTGCGGCTCATCGCGGCGCACGACATCCAGCGCACGATCTCGACATTCGAGAGCCTGTATCGTGGAAGGCCGGTGACCGACCCGGTCACGGATGTCGCGCCCGCAGCACTCCCCGAGTGAGGCGCCGCGAGGGGCGGTAGCTCAGCCGGTCAGAGCAGTGGACTCATAATCCATCGGTCACGGGTTCAAGTCCCGTCCGCCCTACTCTGAAATCTCGTCTCATCAGGATTTCTTGTCCCGAACGAAGGGACGAGATTTGATGCGCAACACGTTTATCCGACACTCTTGGTCGAGAAGCGGTTTCGTAGGCTTCCCTGGACGTCGGGTGGTCGTCAGGATCAATACTGCCCTGAACTTAGTTCCGGTCTCGCTCACGGTCGCACAGGCACACGCGTTGCTGGCTCAGGGTCGTCAGTTCGTCACCCGACCGGTAGCGGATCCCCTTGCGGGGCCTCCGGATGCTGTGTGGCCGCTCCCTCAGGCCTTGCCGCCCGTCTCACGGCCGTCCTTAGCGCGGGTGAGATCGGTCTCCGCCCGTGCACCATCGACGCCCCTCGCGACCTCGCCGCCCATGCGCTGGTCGAGCGCGCTACCCCTGCCGAACCGATTCCACAGCGTTACGCCGACGGCGGCGAGCACGATGACACTGCCGATCACGATCCAGCTCACCAAGTCCATGGGAACTCCCGTCAGCCCGCCGCCTCATCGCGGCACCCTGGGGCGGAGGATACGCCCCGGTTGGATGGTCGGCGGCATCGGCAGGACGAATGGCGCCGCCGAGCCGACCCAAAGCGAGAGACCCGACCCGGAGAATTTGATCGGAGTTCAGCGTTCCCCTTGGTGCTGGGCTCGTCCGCTGAGCCGACCGACTCGCGGATCCCAATCGAACCCCTGACGTTCAGTTGGTCGTGGTGGTTCGAGTTGTCAGAGCTAGGCGGACGCGCGGCAGGTCTTCGCGGGCGATGACAACGGTGGTGGCTACGTGCGGGAGCAGTTGCGCGCCGATTGCGTAGACGAGCGGGTCGGTATCAATCTGGGCTGCCGGAGGTTCCGCCCCGTCGATCTCGAGCATGGCACGAACACGACGGGATAGGCGTCCTCGAATCGCATTTCTCCACGCGAGTCGGGGCTCTCAGCGACTGCGTGAGAATCGCCCCGGTCCGCTCACTGAGCAGGCTGCTCGGACGTCGAATACCGGATGGATGAGCTCTTGGCTTGATGAACCGCGTCCATCGGTTCGAGCCGCGGTCCTCGTCGCATCTTGTCGACGTCGATGATCGCCTGCGCGAAGGCGTCGGGCGCTTCCTGCGGCAGGTTGTGGCCGATCCCGCCGGTGATCACGCGATGCGCGTACGGCCCGGTGAACTTCGCCGCGTAGGCCGAGGCATCCGGGTGGGGTGCGCCGTTGGCGTCGCCCTCGAGCGTGATGGTCGGCACCGAAATCGTCGGAGTCCCGGCGAGTCGGTCCTCTACTTCGGCGTATCTCGGGTCGCCGTCGGCGAGGCCGAGGCGCCAACGGTAGTTGTGGATCACGATTTCGACGTGGTCAGCGTTGTCGAGCGCGACGGCGCTGGCGTCGAAGGTCGTGTCGTCGAACGCCCACTTCGGTGATGCGAGCCGCCAGACCAGCTTTGCGAAGTCGCGGCGGTACCGGTCGTACCCTGCCCGTCCCCGCTCGGTAGCGAAGTAGTACTGGTACCACCACTGCAGCTCGGCGGCCGGCGGGAGCGGTACGGTGCCGGCGGCCTGACTGCCGATGAGGTAGCCGCTTACCGAGACGAGGCCGATCGTGCGCTCCGGGTGCAGTACGGCCAGGATGTCGGCGGTGCGGGCACCCCAGTCGAAGCCGGCGACGATCACGCCCTCGATGGCGAGCGCGTCGAGGAACGCGATCGCGTCCGCCGCGAGCACGGACTGCTGCGCGTTGCGAGCGGTGTTGGCATCCCGGAAGACCGTTTCACCGTGCCCTCGCAGGTAGGGCACGAGCACCCGGTATCCGGCTTCCGTGAGCCGCTTGACCGACAAGCTCATCAGCCTTGGGCGCGAACCAGGTTCATTGCCCGGCACAACGCTCCAGCTCATCGAGTGGCATCGAGAACTGGCACCGATGATCATGGCCAAGAACTCCCGATCACGTTGAGATTCTTCGAGATCCCGGCTCGGGCCGAGGCGGCGTATCCATTGGTCCGCGGTTGTGCACCGGGCGGATCCTCTTCGAGTCTTCTCGATACGTGCCCGTTCGACTCGGATTGGTTGGCGAGGTGTCCCTCAGAGGAGTTCTTTCGGGGGGCGTGCCAGATCGCCTGCTCGATCTACGGACCCTTCTCGCGGACCAGTCGAGCGAGTACTTTCAGCCTCCGCGGTCCAGCTGGCGAGGAGCTGGAGGGCGTCGTGTGAGGGGCTTCCCGGTTCGGCGGTGTAAGCGATCAGCATCAGTTCACGTGCTGAGGAGAGTTCCATGGCTTCGTAGCTGAGGTCGAGGTGGCCGACGGTGGGGTGGGTGATGCGCTTGATCCCGGTGCGGTGTTCGCGGACATCGTGGGAGGCCCACAGCGTGCGGAACGCCTCGCTGCGTGTGGAGAGTTCGCCGACCAGGTCGCTGAGCGGGCGGTCGTGGGGCGCGCGGCCTGCTTCGGTGCGCAGGAGCGCGACGGTCTGCTGCGCGGCGTCGTCCCAGTCCCGATAGAACGCGGGGGCTCGTTCGTCGAGGAACACGAATCGACCGAAGTTCGCCGGGCGTTGCGGTTGCACGTACAACTCGGAGAAGACCGCGCGGGCGAGCCGGTTCGCGGCGATGATGTCGAGGCGACCGTTCTGCACGAACGCCGGCACATCGTGCATGGCGTCCAGGAGCTGCTGCACGCCTGGACGCACGTGCTGCGGCCTCGCCGGACCGCGGCGTCGTCGCGGGTGGATGCCCTCGTTCACGGTCCGAACGAGGTCGTAAAGGTGCGCGCGCTCGGCGCCGTTCAGCTGCAGGGCCCGGCTGACGCCTTCGAGCACGGCTTCGGACACTCCTTTGGCGTTGCCGCGTTCGAGCCGGGTGTAGTACTCGACGCTCATCCCGGCGACCAGGGCGACTTCTTGGCGGCGGAGCCCGGGGACGCGGCGTCGGCCGCCGAAGTCGGGCAGGCCGACCTGGCCGGGGGAGAGCCGGGCCCGTCGTGTGGTCAGGAACTCCCGGATCTCGTTCGGAGTGTCCATGCCACCGAATCTACGTCAGCGACCGCGACCGCAGGGGGTCCCTGGTGTTAACCGGATCGGCCGGGTCTGCCTCGGTTCGGTGAGCCGATCTTGACTGGGTACATCACACACGACCGGACCGGGATCCGACCGATACCGGAGCCACGTCCCAGTTCCGAGAGAAGGAAGCACCACATGAAGAACGCACGTCTCGGCGGCCTCGAGGTCTCCCGCATCGGCCTTGGCGCGATGACGATGGCCGGCACCTACACAACCGGCGGCGTGCTGGATGACGACGAGTCGGTCCGCACGATCCATCGCGCTCTGGATCTCGGGGTCACCCACATCGACACCGCGGAGATCTACGGCCCGTTCCTCAGCGAGGAGATCGTCGGACGCGCGATCAACGGCCGGCGTGACCAGGTGAAGATCGCCACGAAGTTCGGGCTCGTCTCCCACTTCGGTGCCGGGCCCGGCGTGGTCGACAGCAGCGCCCCGAACGTGAAGGCCGCCGTGGAAGGATCGCTGCGCCGGCTCGGAACCGAGCACATCGACCTCTACTACCAGCACCGGGTGGATCGGAGCACTCCCATCGAGGAGACCGCCGGCGCCGTTGCCGAGCTCATCACGGAGGGCAAGGTCCTTCACTTCGGCCTGTCCGAGGCCTCCCCGGAGACGATCCGGCGGGCGCACGCGGTGCAGCCGGTGACGGCGCTGCAGACGGAGTACTCGTTGTGGACCCGCGACGTCGAGGCGGAGATCCTGCCGCTTCTGCGGGAATTCGGGATCGGGTTCGTTCCCTACTCGCCGCTCGGTCACGGGCTGCTGACCGGGCAGATCCGTTCCGCCGCGGACATCCCCGAGAACGACTGGCGCAAGACCAACCCACGGTTCACCGGCGAGAACTTCGACCGGAACCTCCGAATCGTCGACGAGGTCCGCGCGATCGGAGCAGAAATCGGCGCCACCCCGGCGCAGACCGCGCTGGCCCGGATCCTCACCCGAGGCGACGACATCGCCCCCATCCCCGGCACCCGCCGCGTTGCACGCGTCGAGGAGAACACCGCGGCTGACGGCATCGAACTCAGTGCCGAGCAGCTAGACCGCTTGAACGCACTGCAGCCCGCCGCGGGGGAACGACACGACGAAGCCAACATGGCCTCCATCGACCGCTGAACCTACCGATGGCACGTGGCAGAAGGCATGGAGGCCACTCTGCGGCCAATCACCCGTTCATCGTCGGCAGGGAGTTCACCGAGTCCCTCGGCGTGTCCGGAGACAGAATTCCTTGGAAGGATCGCGTTCCAGGCACGTCCCGGCAAGTATCCGCGCAAGCTCGTGGACGCGCGGTCCGGATGATCGTCGAGGATGCCCGGCCCGGCACCGGCTCGGTCTTGGAATCGGCATCTCGGAGGCAATGCGGACATGGATCGCCGCCACCAGCTCGACGCGGGCGTGGCAGATCCCGCACTCGCCGGGCCGGCGGACCCTACCCATGGTTTGATCCGCGCACTGCTCCCGCCGAGACGGCGCGTGCAGGCCGAGGAGTTCCATCAGTCACGGGTTCAGTCCCGTCCGCCCTACCAATTGCTCTCGATCAGGGATTCTGGCCCAGCGGAGCGAACCGTGAGTGACGCCGAGCGGTGGCGTTCCGGACGTTATCGACGAGACTGGATTCGCCTCGTCCGGGTTCGCTTCCGCCTTGGGGATCTGGTCGCTGGGGTGCGAGATCAACGCCGACCGTGCCGGCAACACTGCATGACCCGCGCCGGGTGATCACGGTCCGGTGATGGTGCCGGTGAACGCGGGGGCGTCGCGGATGGTCGCTACGTCGTCGAAGGTGCCGATCGGGACGATTCCGTCGTAGTAGCCGACGTTGTCGTAGTAGAGGACGAGCGCCTGGCTGGGGGCGTAGTAGCCGATGGTGCCCGGTTCGGCGTCGCTTCCGGGCGGCATGCCATCGAGTGAGAGTGGGGCCGGAAGTGGAGCGATCTTCTCTTGCCCGCCGAAGTCGCCGAACGAGAGTTGCAGCGGAAGCTGGACGAGGAGCGAGGCCGTGGCGGCGTTGTCCTGCAGGGATCCGCGGACGGTCGTGCCGCCGAAGGTGATGAGAACGGAATGGTCGGTGGACACGGATGCCTCCTCGGTCAGGGCAGGTGCTTCGGCGCCCGAAGTGGGCGGCGGCGCCGGCGGTGCCGTTGATGCCGTGGATGGTGTCGCGTGCGTGATGCCCGGCAAGCGAGCCGCGTCGTCGGCTCCCGCGCAGCCCGAAGAGACGAGGATCACGGCAAGCACGGCGCTTCCATGCGTGAAGGCGACGCCGCCGCGTCCATCGGTATGGGTCATCATCGCGCCCCTCGTCTTCTCATCAGCCCAACGTCCTCTCTCATCTGTTCAGAACGTGAGCAGCACCTTGATCGCGCGCCGCTCGTCCATGGCCTTGTAGCCCTCGGCCGCCTGCTCGATCGGCAGGGTCAGGTCGAAGACGTCGCCCGGGGTTATCCCGTCGATCATGATCAGGTCGATCAGCTCAGGTAGGAACCGCCGCACGGGGGCCGGCCCGCCGTGCAGGTGCACGCCCGAGAAGAACAGCTCCAGGCCGTCGAGCGCGACGCCGTGCGCGACGCCGACGTATCCGACGTGCCCGCCGGCGCGGGTCGCGCGCATGGCCTGCATCATCGACTCCTGCGTGCCGACGGCCTCGACGGTCGAGTGCGCGCCGAGCCCGCCGGTGAGTTCCTTGACCTTCGCCACGCCCTCGTCGCCGCGCTCCTCGACGATGTCCGTCGCGCCGTACCTGCGCGCGAGCGCCTGCCGGTCGGCATGCCGGGAGAACGCGATGATCCGTTCGGCGCCGAGCTGCTTCGCGGCCAGGATGGCGAGCAGCCCGACCGCGCCGTCGCCGACGACCGCGACGGTTTTGCCCGGGCCGGCTTCGGCGGCGACGGCGGCGAACCACCCGGTGCCGAGCACGTCGGATGCCGCGAGCAGACCCCGCTCCTGCTCGGGCGTCGGCCGCGTCGGCGTGGCGACGAGGGTGCCGTCGGCGAGGGGGACGCGGAGGTACTCCGCCTGGGTGCCGAGTGAGCCCATGGGCACTGCGTGGACGCAGTGCGACTGGTACCCGGCCCGGCAGATCGCGCAGGTGTTGTCGGAGGCGAAGAACGACCCGACGACGAAGTCGCCGACTGCGACGTTCCGCACGTCCGCACCGATCTCCTCGACGATGCCGACGTACTCGTGACCCATCGGCACCGGCCACTCGGCGTCCTCCGCCCCACGGTACGGCCACAGGTCCGACCCGCAGATGCAGGCCGACGTGACGCGGATGATCGCGTCGGTCGGCTCGACGATCGTCGGCTTCTCACGGTCCTCGACGCGGACGTCGCCGGGGCCGTACATGATGACACCACGCATCGTGCGTGCTCCTTCTCTTCTGGGGTTATCGGGCTGATGGCGTAGGCGCGGCAGCGGGCTCGGGGTCGATGGCGGCCGGGTCATGACCGGGGTGACGCCGCGGGCCGAGTACGACGACGGATGCTGCGGCCAGCGCGATCGCCACCACGGCGACGATGCCGAGCGGCAGCATGGTCGCCGCGCCTCCGATGCCGACGAGCGGGGCGACGACGCCGCCGAGCGCGAAGCGCGCCATCCCGAGCAGCGACGATGCGGTACCCGCCATCCTTGGATGGTCGGCGAGCGCGATCGTCGTCGTGGGCGGGGTGGTCACGGCGACACCGCCCACCAGCAGGAACAGCGAGACGATCACCATGCTCGCGGGCACCGCGACGAGCCCGCCGAGGAGCACGCCGAGTGCGCCGGCACCGCACATCGCGAGGCCGGAGACAAGTGTGGCGTGGAGACTCCACCGCTGGCTCGAGCGCGCAGCGAGCCATCCGAAGGCCATGAACCCGGCGGAATTCAGCCCGAACGCGAGGGCGTACTGCTGCGGGGTGAGCCCGTAGATGCCCTGCAGCACGTAGGTCGCCCCGGCGAGGTAGGCGAAGAGTGCGGCATATGCGAGGCCGCTTGCGAGCACCGCGCCCACGAAGCGGCGGTCGCCCAACAAGGCATGGTAGTCACGTGCGATCTGCGCGAACCCGCCGCGGGTGCGGCGGTCGACGGGCAGCGTTTCGCTGAACTGCATGGCCACGGCGAGCAGGATGACGCCGCCGATGGCGGCGAGGAACACGAAGAGGCCGCGCCAGTCGGTGACGATCGCGAGCAGCCCGCCGAGCAGCGGGCCGACGATCGCTGCGAGGCCGCTCAGCACGGTCACCCGCCCGAAGTACCGGACCAGCGCGGCGCCCGAATAGAGGTCGCGGCCGGCGGCCTGCGCGATGACGATGCCGACGCCGCCCGCGAGCCCTTGCACGAAACGCGCGACGATCAGCACCTCGACGCTCGGTGCGATCGCGCACCAAGCCGAGGTCACGATGTAGGCGACGACGCCGATGAGCAGCGGCATCCGTCGCCCGAACCGGTCGGACAGGGGCCCTGCGATCAGTTGGCCGAGTGCCAGGCCGATGAGGCAGGCGGTGACGGTCAGCTGCGCCATCGACGTGGCGGCGCCGAGCTCCCGCGTGAGCGCCGGGAGCACGGGCAGGTACAGGTCCATCGAGATCGGGCCGAACACCGTGAGCAGGAGCAGCACGGCCGGAAGCATCCGCCCGGCAGTCGGGGGCGCGGCTGGCTGCGACCGGAGCGGTGACGTGGAAGCGGGCATGTCATCGAGTGAACCGGGTCGCGCGGAATCGGGGGAGTCCCTGAGGAGAGGTGTACCCGGAGGGCACCCCTCGCCGGCGGCATCCGACTTACGCTGTGGGCATGGACAACCGAAGCGAGGTGCGCGAGTTCCTGATGTCGCGCCGCGCGAAGCTCACCCCCGAGGCGGTGGGCCTGCCGGCCGGGCCGAACCGCCGCGTCGCCGGGCTGCGCCGCACCGAGGTGGCGGTGCTCGCGGGCGTCAGCGTCGAGTACTACTCGAAGCTCGAGCGCGGGGCGATCGCGGGCGCGTCCGCTTCCGTCCTCGAGTCGGTGGCGACGGCGTTGCAGCTGGATGACACGGAGCGCGCGCATCTCTTCGACCTCGCCCGCGCAGCTGACGGCATCCCCACGTCGGGACGGTCGCGCACTCGCACGGCTCGCCAGGCGCCGGCCCGCCCGAGCCTCGACTGGACGCTCGATTCGATCACCGGCGGCATCGCGTTCGTGCGCAACCAGTACCAGGACCTGCTCGCCACCAACGCCCTCGGCCGGGCGTTCTACTCACCGCTCATCGGCGACGGCGGCCGCACGCCGAACCTCGCCCGCTTCCAGTTCCTCGACCCGGCCGCCCGCGAGTTCTACCCCGACTGGGACAGGTTCGCGGAGATGTGCGTCGCCATCATGCGCGCCGAGGCCGGCCGCAACCCGCACGACCGTGCCATGCAGGACCTCGTCGGTGAGCTCTCGACGCGGAGCGAGACGTTCCGTCGCCTGTGGGGCGCGCACGACGTCCGCACGCACGGCACGGGAACGAAGCGGTTCGTCCACCCGGTGGTGGGCGAGCTCACGTTCGCGTACGAGGAGTTCGCGCTCACGGGGGAGCCCGGCCTCGTGATGCTCGTCTACACCGCCGAGCCGGGATCGCCGTCGGCCGAGCGAGTCGCGCTGCTCGCGTCGTGGACGGCGAGCCATCCACTCGTACGTGGAGGTACTGCGCCGTAGCGGCAGCCCTTGCACCGAACGGCTCGCGCCGACGATTCACCGGGGCCTGCGGAGTGAGCCGCCACGTCGAGGTGCGGGAGGGTGTTCACCGCCCCCGGTGGTCGGGCGTGGCGCTCGTTCGGTAGCGAAAGCCACAGGAGCACGAGGGACGTAGTGAAGAGCAGGGCGAAGACCCCGCCACAGCGGCGGCGGGCGGCGAGCTCAAGGCTCGCGGGGCTGGAGAATCAGCCGAGTTCGACATTCGATCTCCTTCGCAACTGCGCTCCCCGAGTCAGCCAAAGGTGCCGGACGAAGTGGATCCGAGGTGCGATGCTGAGCTGTCGCCGTGTTCCGGCATCCGGGCTGCGCGCCGATAGTCAGTAGTCATTCCGCGACGGCCGGTTGGGGCGATCGAAACCTACGTCTGCAGGCCCGCGTGCGCATCATCCGAAATGGGTGACCGATCGAGCTTGCCCGCTGCTGGTCCGGACGAACGAGATCTGATCGGATTTTCGCCCACTTGATCCGCGCACGTTTATCCAACATTTTTGACCCGAGATGGCCCGAGGGTGGTCGAGCTGATCCAGTCGCCTCGGGAACAGACAGCGACGATCGCGGCAAGGAATTCCTGATCACGCCGAGATCAGTCGAGGTATCCCGGCTCGCGCCGAGGTCGCGGACCGGGAGCCAGCAGCTCCGCAGCACGGAAGCGGTCGTGCGACAGGAAGGACGCCGCCAAGAGTCGGAGCGACTCGTGAGCTCCTTGCCGCGCTTGTGCAAGGAGGCGGCGCATTTTGCGTGGACAGCACTTCCTGCGTGGCGAGTTGGAGGACGAGCGTATCGATCGGGATCGCGGGCGGGCCGTGACCAGCGAACGAGGCCAGAGCAAGGGCGATTGACGTCTGACTCGTGCAACGTTGAGGGTCTGAGCGCGGGCCGGGGGGCCATTCTCAGCGAACATGCGGGCCGTCCAATGGGGGTCGATAGCCTTGGCGCCGACCATGTCCACATGGCTTTCCTCCTGCACGACGCACGGGGCCTCGAGCGCGGGTCGCGCGAGATCGCGGCGCCCGAGCGGCGCAGGGCCGCGCGTCGCCTGTGGCGGGTGGACCTGCTGCAGGCTGCCGCGGTGGCCACTGTGGCGATGGCGGTCGCGCTGTTCCTCGCCGACGGCGGCGCCGCGGGGATCGGCGACCCCGGCGGCGCCCTGACGGCGCTCGGGATCGTGACGGGGCTCATCGCGACGGACCTGGTGCTCGTCATGCTCGTGCTCGCGGCCCGGGTGCCGCTCATCGAGCGGTCCGTCGGGCAGGATGCCGCGATGGGGCTGCATCGCCGGCTCGGCAAGCCGGTGCTGGTCCTGCTGCTCGCGCACACGGTGCTGCTCGTGGCCGGGTACGCGGTCGCCGACGGCAGCGGGCTCATCGGCGAGGTCGTGTCGTTGTGGAACACGCCCGACATCCCGCTCGCGCTGCTGGGCCTCGGACTGTTCGTCGCGGTCGTGGTCACCTCGCTGGTGGCCGTGCGCCGACGGTTCCGGTACGAGGTGTGGCACGGCATCCACCTGCTCGTGTACGGGGCGGTGCTCGGCGCGCTGCCCCACCAGTTCAGCCTCGGCGGGCTGTTCGCTGAGGGGACGTGGCAGCGGTGGTACTGGCTGCTGCTGACGATCGCGGCGTTCGCGGCGGTCGTCGTGTACCGGTTCGGCGTGCCCGTGTACCGCACCCTGCGGCACCGGCTCGTGGTCGAGGCGGTCGAGCCGGTCGGGCCGGTCGGCGACGGCGTCGTCTCGATCCGGCTGCGCGGCGACGACCTCGAGCGGCTCGGCGCCACCGGCGGGCAGTTCTTCGTGTGGCGGTTCCTGACCCGAGGGCAGTGGTGGCAGGCGCATCCCTACTCGCTGTCGGCGGCGCCGCGGGGCGGAGCCCTCCGGATCACGGCGCGCGCCCTCGGTCGTGGGTCGGCGGGGCTGGCGAGCATCCGCCCAGGCACGCGGGTCGCGCTCGAGGGGCCGTACGGCATCTTCAGCGAGGCGTCCCGCAGCCGGAGCCGCCTGGTGCTCGTCGCGGCGGGCATCGGCGTCACGCCGGTCAGGTCGCTGCTCGAGTCGGCGCGGTTCCGGCCGGGCGAGGCGACCGTGCTCCTTCGCACCAGGAGCGTCGACGAGGGCTGGCTGCTGGAGGAGCTGCGCGAGCTCTGCCGCGCGCGCGGCGCCACGCTCATCACGATCCCGGGTGCGCGCGGTGCGGGATGGCTGAGCGCCGACGCCGAACAGCAGGGCCTCTCGCTCAAGGAGTTCGCGCCGTCCGTCGTCGACTCCGACGTCTACGTGTGCGGTCCGCTGGGCTGGTCCGAGGCGGTCGTCGCCGAGGCCCGGGCAGCGGGCCTGCGTCCCGAGCAGATCCACCACGAGAGGTTCGACTGGTGAGGGCACGAGCTTTCGTCATCGCGTCTGCGGCCTCGGCCGCGGTCCTCCTCACGGGTTGGCAGCTCGGCACCGCGGGCACCGATCCCGCCGCGACCACTGCGTCGAACGGCGGCACCTCGAAGACGACGGGCGGCACGGATGCCTCGTCTGGCTCGTCGAGTGGAACGACCGACGCGACGGATGCCGCCGCCACCGGCTCGACGACCCAGCAGGCCGGGTCCGGTGTCGCCGACGGCACCTACCCGGGCACGACCGTCGGCACGCGGTTCGGCGACGTGCAGGTGCAGGTCACGATCTCGGGGGGCGCCATCACCGACGTCACGCCGTTGCAGCTCACCGACCATGACGGACGCTCGGTGTCGATCAGCAACCGGGCCGCGCCGATCCTGCGGGACGAGGTGCTCCAGTCGCAATCCGCGTCGGTGTCATTCGTCAGCGGCGCCACCTACACGAGTGACGCCTACGTGCAGTCCCTCCAAGCCGCGCTCGACGCCGCGGGGTTCTGATGGTGCAGGCCCGTACGCTCCCGCCCAACGCGTTCGCCGCGATGGGCACGGTGGTGAGCGTGCGCGCGGGCGGAAGCGACGTGGTGGCGGCACGCGCGACAGTGATCGCGGCATCCGTCTTCGAGCGGTGGGACCGCCGGTGCAGCCTCTACCGGCCCGACTCCGAACTGAGCCGGGTCGCCAGGGGCGAGCTCGCCCTGAGCGACGCGTGCGTGGAGCTCCGCGACGCCTACGCGCTCGCCGTGGCGTGGCGGGCGCGCACCGGCGGCGCGTTCACGCCGCATCGGGCCGACGGGGTGATCGACCTGAACGGCGTCGTGAAGGCCCTTGCCATCGCCGAGGCGGGGGAGGCGATCGGGGCGACGGGTGTCGACGAGTGGGGAGTGGACGCGGGCGGGGACGTGCTCGTGAGTGGGCTGCGGGCAGGCGGCTCGCCATGGATCGTGGGCATCGCGGACCCGGGGGACCGCGGAGCGATGGTGGCGTCGCTGCCGCTCGGAGATGCCCGACGCGCGATCGCCACCTCGGGCACGGCCGAGCGCGGCGACCACATCTGGTCGCCCACCGACGTGAGGGATGCGTCGTTCGTGCAGGTCAGCGTCGCCGCGGCCGACATCGTCACCGCCGACGTCGTCGCCACCGCGATCATCGCCGGCGGCGAGGCAACCCTCGACGAGCTGACCGCCTGCGAGCAAGTCGACGTCCTCGCCGTGCGAAGCGACGGCACGCTCCTCGCCACGCCGCGGTGGCCGCGGGCTGCGTGATGAGATGCCTTCGGAGATGCGGGAACGTGGTCATTTCGGCCGAAGGGGAGGCCCCGCCGATCCGCATCGAGGCCGAGGGCACGCGGTCCGAGCTCGCCACCGGCGAGGTACGGGTCTTCTTCCTGTGACGTCACTGATCCGGGCGCACGATGATGGTCGGCGTCGTCACAGCGAGCAGCACGTCCTGGCTCACGGACCCGAGCAGAAACCGGGCGACACGACTGCGACCGTGGCTTCCGATCACGAGCACCGAAGCGTCGCGAGACTCGGCCAAGAGCACTTCTGCCGCGCCACCCTGCTCGAGACGTCCCCGCGGGGCGGCGTCGAGCGCGTTCGCGAAGGCGAGCGCGTCGTCGAGGATCTGGCGGTGCATCTCCTCGACCATCCCGATGCCCTCGGCATGCTCGTCGTAGGCGCTCTCCCAGAGCGACGGAGGCTCCCATGCGTGCACGAGGGTCACCGCCTCCCCGGATCGCTTCGCCTCGTCCGCGGCGATTGCGATGGCGTCGATCGAGGTGGCTGAGCCGTCGACGCCGACGATCACGCCGGATCGTTCGCTCGCGCCGTACTCGTCGGGGATCACGGCCACGGCCCCAGCCCCCGGCTGTCCAGCCAGGCGCCCACCGAAGCTCCATCGCCCTGGCCGGCCACGGGTACGTGCGCCGACGACCGTGAGCGTGCCCGCTGCGACGTAGTCGTCGAGCTCTTCGAGCGGGTCGCCCTGCACCGTCACTGTCGTGAGCCGAAGTTCGGGGTGCCGTTCACGGATGTCGTCGGTAGCCTCCAGCAGCTGGGCGCGTGCTTCGATGAGCTGGCCGCCAGCGGGGAGCCCGTCGCTCGAGCGGGCGCGCCCGGGAACGACATGGACGACGACGAGCGGAATTCCGTCTGCATGCGCGAGTGCCCACTGCAGCGCACGTCGGGACGAGTCGCTGCCGTTCCATCCGACCACCATCTTCTCGAACACGCCGGTCACCTGCCTCTTGGAGCGCGAGTCGCTTTCTGCCCACGGTCTCATCGGCGCGGGCGCTACCGTCGGGACGAAGGTCATATCCGGCGCCCCCCGTCTGGGACATCGCGTCGCGGGACCAAAGCCCTTGGCTGCCACCACCGACCGGCGACACGTGGCGATGATCGTGAAATCATGACCACGACGTGAAGGGTCGAGCGCAGCTCGAACATGGAGCATCTCGTCGAGTAGGGCTGACAGGGTGCACGAGCCCGCACGATTCGAGTGCTGCCCCTGCGACCCGCCGTTGCGGGAGGATCGACGTATGGCCCGCACCTTGAGGCTCGCCGTTCGATATCGGCTGGTCACGCTGACGATCGCGATCGGCGTGATCGGCATCATCCTCGCCGTCTCGGGCGCCGCCGCGGCGGTCCCGTGGGTGTTCGGCCTCTACGCGCTCGCGATCGCTGCATGGCAGGCGGTCGGTATGGTGCGCGACATGCTGCGCGGGCATTGGGGCCTCGACATCTTGGCGGTCACCGCGATCGTCGCGACGGTGCTCGTCGGCGAGTACATCGCCGCCCTTCTCGTGGTGCTCATGCTCACGGGCGGTGAGGCGCTGGAGGACTACGCCAGCCGCCGCGCGAAGCGCGAGCTCGATGCCCTGCTGACTCGGGCACCGCAGCTGGCGCATCGCATGCAGGACGACCACATCGTCGACATCCGCGCCGACGAGGTGCGCCCGGGCGACGTCCTGCTCGTGCGTCCGAGCGAGATCGTTCCGGTCGACGCGACGCTCAGCTCCGTCGAGGCCTCGATGGACGAGTCGTCGATCACGGGCGAGAGCGTGCCTGCCGAGAAGGTGGCCGGCGACCAGGTGCTGAGCGGCTCGGTGAACGGCCAACTCGCAGTGGAGATCATCGCCTCGGCGACCGCTGCCGACAGCCAGTACCAGCAGATCGTCGCGCTCGTCGCAGAAGCCGCCGACTCGAAGGCGCCGGTCGTGCGGCTGGCCGACCGATACGCGGTGCCGTTCACCGTGTTCTCGCTCGCGCTCGCCGGCGTCGCGTGGTGGCTCTCGGGCGATCCGGTGCGGTTCGCCGAGGTGCTCGTGCTCGCGACGCCGTGCCCCCTCCTGATCGCCGCGCCCGTCGCGTTCATCGGAGGGATGAGCCGCGCCGCACGCAACGGCGTGATCGTCAAGGGCGGGGGAGTGCTCGAGCAGCTTGCTGGCGCGAAGACCGCCGTCTTCGACAAGACCGGCACGCTCACCTACGGCGCGCCGACGCTCGTCGCGATCCGCCCCGAGAACGGCTTCGGAGCCGACGAGCTGCTCGGCCTCGTGGCATCCGCCGAGCAGTACTCCTCGCACGTGCTTGCGGCCTCGATGATCGACGCCGCACGGAGTCGCGGGATTCGGCTCACCGAGGCCGACCGAGCGAGCGAGCAGGCGACGAACGGCGTGCAAGCGAGCATCGAGGGTCGCGAGGTCGTGGTCGGGAAGTTCACGTTCGTCGCTGACCGTGCACCGGATGCCGCGCGCACCACGATCGCCGCGGGCGAGCTTGCGGTGTACGTCGCCATCGACGGGCGCTTCGCCGGCTCGCTGCTCGCGAGCGATCGCGTGCGCGACAACGCGAAGGCCACGCTGGACCGACTCGACGAGCTCGGCGTACACGAGACCATGATGCTCACCGGCGATGCACAGGCGACGGCCGACCACATCGCCGCGGAGATCGGCATCACGAGCGTCCGCGCCGAGTGCCTACCGGCCGACAAGGTGCATGAGGTGGCGGCGATTGCGAAACGCCCCGTCATCATGGTCGGTGACGGCGTGAACGATGCACCGGTGCTCGCGGCCGCCGACGTCGGTATCGCCATGGGAGCGAAGGGCGCGACCGCCGCGAGCGAGTCGGCCGATGCGGTGATCCTCGTCGACGACATCTCCCGCACCGCGAAGGCAGTGGAGATCGGGCGTGACACGGTGCATATCGCCCTCCAGAGCATCTGGCTCGGGATCATCGTGAGCGTCGCGCTGATGATCGTCGCAGCCTTCGGCCTCATTCCCGCGACGGCCGGTGCGCTGCTCCAGGAGGTCGTCGACCTGGCGACCATCCTGGCCGCCCTCCGCGCGATCGGCGTCAGACGCGACGAGAAGGCGGCGGTTCAGTCGTCGGCGGCTGAAGCGACGTCGCACTCGCGATCGCCACGGTGAGTGGCGCCGTCGTTCCTCGGCCGAGCTGATGGCGTCACAGGACGCAGCGGCACCCGCGCTCGACCTACTCGCCCAGCATCTGCTCCATCTGCTCGATTTCAGCGGACTGGCTCTCGACGATAGCGCGTCCGAGCGCCGCCACCTCGGGGTTCTCCGAGTTCAGGATCATCTGCGCCATCTGGATCGCACCCTCATGATGATCGATCATGCCCTCGAGGTACAGTCGGTCGAACTCGGCTGCCGTCGCACCTTCCAGTGCGGCCATCTCGCGCACGCTGAGCATCCCGCTCATGCCCACGCCCATGCCGTTGTCACCCACGGTCATGCGCCCTTCCGGCTCCTCGAGCCAGTTCTCCATCAGCTCGATCTCGGCACCCTGGGCATCGCGGATGCGCTCGGCCAATCCCCGAACGTCGGTGTCGGTCGCCTTCGCGAGCGCGAGTTCGGACATGTCGACGGCCTGCTGATGGTGAGGGATCATCATTCTGGCGAACATGATGTCCACGCGGCCGAACTCGTCCGACTCGCTCATCATGCCGCTGGCCGGTTCGGAGCCGTTCATCATCCCCGCGTGACGGTCGTCGTCGGGGCCGTCGAAGTCGATGGTGCAGCCTGAGAGGGCGACGCCGACCGTGATGACGACTGCGGCGATCCCGGCCGCGCGGTCCTTTCCTACCGACATGATCGTTCCCTGCAAGGTCAGCCGTCGTGCACGACCAGGACCGGGCAGTGGGCATGTGCGCTGCACGCGGAGCTGACCGATCCGAGGAGCAGGCCAGTGAAACCGCCATGCCCGCGCGTGCCCACGGCCAGCATCATCGCGTCCTTCGACTGTTCGATGAGGACGTCAGCCGGTCGACCTCGTTGGATGGCTGCGGTCACCCAGTCGGGGATGACAGTGCCGAAGGCAGCTTGCATCGCTCCTTCGACGACGCGCGTCGCGTCTTCCTCTGGAGTGACGTCCGACTCCGGGTAGTAGTAATTGCCATAGAGCAGCGTCGGGTAGTTCCACACGGCGAGCGCGTGGACGGCGACGCCGAGCCTGCCGCCCAGCTCGGCGGCGAACCGGAGTGCGGCGACGGATTGAGCGGATCCATCGACGCCGACCACGATCTCGCCGCCGGTCCCCTTCGGCTTCGCGGCGGGCGCCTCTCCCGGCGTGGTGGGTGTTGACATAGTGCGAGTGTCGGATGCACGGGGCGGTCGGGTTGGGTCGAAGGTCACATCGCCCCCGCGGCATCGCTGGGACATACGGCCCATGGCGCGGGCCAAGGGTCGTCGAGGACGTCGAAGGAACTCGCCGCCGTCGCGGCGAATCCCGTGCATCCGTCAGCTGAACAACGTGCGTGCCGAGCGGGCGGTGAGTGCCGCGACGGTGGCCGCCATCAAGAGACCGGCGACCGTGTAGATCCCAAGCAGGACGGCGATCTCGGTCGAGTCGTCGACGATCGGCGATGGCGCGAACGTCCAGAGGATGGCGATCGCCCAGGCCCCCATGTTCACGGGGATCCATCGCTTCGAATGCGTCCGCTGCCGAATGACCAGCCATTGCAGCACTGGGATGCTCGCCAGCAAGGCTGTCGCACCCGCGACGACCAGGACCATGCCGGGTGGCATGGCGAGTGGAACGCCCAGCGTGCTCGGAAGCAAGCCGATCGCCCACGCGATCATCGCCCCGAGTGCCGTTGCGGCGATCCACTTCCGGGGAGTCGGGCGGCGTGCGCCCATTCCGGCGAGCTGCGCCGCCCCGAGCATCGCCCCCTCGACCGCGCCCGCGCCGACGAGTACGAGATACCGCCATGGGTCTTCCAACGCAGAGCCGACCACGGTGAGTGCGACGGCAGCGACGAATGTGAACCCGAGTGCCTCGCCCGATGTGACCGCGACGATCCAGCGGCCGATGGAGAAGGGAGGGTCTCGCGGCGCGTTCGTGGGGTGCGAGGGCGGCGACGACGCTGCGCTCCGCGGCTCCTCAGCTGTCGGCACGAGGCTGCGCGTCGGCACGGGCGAATGTCCGGCCGTGAATCTCGGTGGGTGTGATGCGGACCCAGCGATCCTTCTCCTCGGGCGCCCATGGGGTGATGCCGAGTCGTTCCGCGGCGTACACCTCGCCCTGGCGGTCGAACTCTTCCGCGAGCCCTTTCACGACGACGCTGAAGGCGTCGGTCTCCGTGAAGGCGTCCACCTCGAACGCGACACGGTCGTTGATCGTGAGCTCGAGCAGCTTGGTACCGGCTGCCGTCCGGAAGACGACGGTCCCATGGTCGACCCCGTGATTGACCGGGAAGATGTCGATTTCTCCGGCGGCTGTCGCCGCGACGCGTCCGTATGGCGCGGCTTCGATCCGCTCCCAGCATTCTTCGGCCGAGAGCTCACGGGTGGCCCGAGTGTCATCGTTGGGTTCCATGCTGACAGGCTCCGTCAATCCGCGGGTCGTTCGCGGGTCGAAGGTCCCGCCGACGACACGACCCGGGTGTCGCCGTCGACGCCGTCGGCTTGGGGCGGGCTCACGAACGTGGCACGTCGATGTGTCGCCCGCGCGGTCGGGAGAAGGCCGAGTTGGAGCAGTACGAGGCCGAGTTCTACCGACCCAGCCGTGAAGTACACGGCCTGCAGGAAGCTGAACGGTATGACCATCATCTGCACGAAGATCCAGATGAGCGCGGCATAGCCGGCCGCCGCTGCAGCGAGCAACGCCGACGATCGCCGACGCAGGAGCAGGACGAACGCGATCGCGTTGACGCCTCCGAGTACCAACGTGAGGAGGAGGCCGGGCACGAGGTAGGACGAGAATGGCGAGCCCTCGAGATACTCCTCGGGCGGGGTGATCACCAACGAGAGATCTGGGATGATCGCACCCAGCGTGAGCGCGAGACCGCCGGCGAACGCCGTCACCGCGACGAACGCTTCGACGGCGAGGAGGGAGGTGCGAGTTGCCTGGTGCGGGTTCATGGCAACGATCGTGCTCCTGACCACGAACGGCCCTGGGGACGAAGGTCCCACCGTCGCCGGTCAGGGCTGCGTCACGTGCAGCGGTGGGGCGCGAGATGCTCGTCCTCGTCCTCGTCGCAGACGCTGGGCGCCCCGGGCGCCCCACTCGCCCTCAGGCGTCGGTCGAGTGCGGCACGATGACGACTGGGCCGCCGGCGTTCATGATCAGGTCGTTGTTGGTCCGCCCGAGGGGGCGGTAGCCGCGAGCACCAGGCACCGTCGGGCGGCCGCTGACGGTGAGCATCGCGCGCCTCGACGCACTCGCGAGCGCCTCTCCCGCCGACGTCGTGGTGTGCCGGAGTTCGATGTCCACGGGTGCGTCGTCAGCATCGGCGGCATCGAGGAGCGATCGCAGCGCGCGGTCATCGAACGGCGTGTCCCGGTCGGACCGGAGCACCACGACCGGCTCCGCGAGCCGAGCTGCCTCACGCACGGCGAAGCGCACCGCCTCGATCCAGCCCGGCGCAGTGCCTGCGCCGACGATCACGCCGCGGCGTCCGTTCGTCGACGATGACGGGACGATCGCGATCGGCACGGGGGCGGTGGCCGCGAGCTGCAGTCCGCGGGCGCCCAGCGCATGTCCGTGGAAGGTTCCAGACTTGTGCGAGCCGATCGCGACCGACTCGTATTCCGATGCGGAACCCGCGAGCTCGAGCATCGGGGCGCCGACCTCGACGGCAGCGGACACCGGCACGTCACCACCTGCGATTCCCCGTGCGAACTCCAGCTCACGTGCAGCGAGCTGTTCCGCGTCGCCGCGGAGTTCCCTCAGATCCCGATCGCTGATCGTGCCCCATTCGTCGTCGACGACGGTGAGCAGGGTGATGCCGGCATCGAGGGCGGCGGCTCGTTCGACCGTCCACGCGATCGCTGCGCGGCTCGCCACCGAACCGTCGATGCCGACGAGGATCGTCCTGTTCATCGTGGCCGCCTTCCGACGTCAACGGCCTCCCGTGCGCGCTCGCCGGGAGGATCCGGTACGCGGCCATGCTCTCCCGACCGGATCGTCGGTGGCGGGCCGTTGGTCCCGTGGCCCGCCTGTCGGCGGATTGTGCCCGATGGTAGCCTGCGGACAAGACGCTCCGGAGGTGCCCGTGCCCGGTCAGCTGCCATCAGGATCCGTCCCCGGCATGCCGGAGTCAGATCTCGACCGTGCGCTCCACGAGTTGGTGGATCGCGCCGGTGAGGTGATGCGCGCGCAGGACCGGCTCAGGGCACTGCTGCGCGCAACGCAGGCGGTCGTGCAACAACTGGAACTCAGGGTCGTCCTGGAGCGGATCGTCGAGGCCGCGGTCGAGCTCGTCGATGCCCGGTACGGGGCGCTCGGCGTCATCGCCGAGCACGGAGGCCTGGAGGCGTTCATCCACGTCGGGATGCCGCCCGAGCAGGTGGCGGCGATCGGCCACCTTCCCGAGGGTCGTGGGGTCCTCGGCGCGCTGATCGATGACCCGCATCCGATCCGACTCGAGCACATCACCGACGATCCCCGTTCGGTCGGCTTTCCCGCGGGACATCCACCGATGGACGGATTCCTCGGGGTGCCGGTGCGCGTCCGTGACGACGTGTACGGCAACCTGTACCTGACGGAGCCTCGGTCTGGGGAGTTCACCCGAGACGACGAGGAACTCGTCGCGGCGCTCGCGGGGACGGCGGGGTTTGCGATCGCGAATGCACGCCTGTTCGACGAGACGCTGCTGCGCCAGCAGTGGACGGCGTCGTCGGCCCAGATCGCCTCCGCGCTGCTCGACTCGGACAGCTCGACGGCGATCTCGCTGCTCGCCGATGAACTCGCCGCTCGGTCGACGGCTGACCGGATCTGCATTCTTCTTCCCGGCATCGAACCCCTCACGTTGCGTGTCGTCGAGGCACGGGGTCTCGGTGCCGACCGGATGTCGGGAGCCGTCGTCTCGGCCATGGACACCGTTGCATCGCTGTCAGTGGAGACGGGTGCGTCGCGGGCTGTTCCCGGCGCACGCGACTCCGACTCGTCGGACGCCCTTGCGATCACGGTCGGGCGCGACCCGGGCCCGGTGATGGCCGTGCCACTCAAGCACGGGAACTCGGTGTGGGCCGTCATCGTGGTCTCACGTGAGCCGGGCAGACCGCCGTTCGGCCCGGCCGATCTCGACATCGCCGACGACCTTGCCGGCCGGGTCGGCTTGGCGATCGAGCTGGCCGAGGCACGCGAACAGCGCC
Organism: Agromyces humi; assembly: GCF_009720255.1. Taxonomy (GTDB): domain Bacteria; phylum Actinomycetota; class Actinomycetes; order Actinomycetales; family Microbacteriaceae; genus Agromyces; species Agromyces humi. The sequence goes on from NZ_WJSP02000006.1 coordinate 24,236, forward strand.
AGCGTGCCGAGCGGACCGAGGACCGGGCCCGGATCGCACGTGACCTGCACGACCACGTCATCCAACAGCTCTTCGGCGTGGGACTCGAACTCCAGGCCTTGGCGGGAGAGTCCTCGACGCCGGCCGCAGAGCGGCTTCTCGGCGCAACCGAGACGATCGATGACGCCATTGCGCAGATCCGCACGATCATCTTCGCCATGCGACCGCGTGGGACGGAGGACTCGCTACGCCACCGCATCCTCGACGTGGTCGCCGAGGCCTCCTCCGGTCTCGCCAATCCGGTTGCCGTGGGCTTCGCCGGGCCCGTCGACCTCGTCCTCGGCGGACCCATCGGAGGCGACATCACGGCGGTAGCTCGAGAGTTGCTGTCGAACGCGGTACGGCACTCGGAGGCAGAGCAGATCCGCGTCTCCGTCACCGTCGACGCGACGTCGGCGCGCGTCCTCGTCGAGGACGATGGAGTCGGCATACCCGAGCAGGGGCGCCGAAGCGGGCTCGACAACCTCCGGGCACGCGCCGAACGTCGGGGCGGCAACCTGCGGATCGACTCGGGGCCGGGCGCCACCACGATCGAGTGGACGGTGCCGGCGCCGGGCACAGAATCGAATGCCGATCACGACGCGATCGGAGGGCCCCGGTGACACGCATCTTCCTCGTCGACGATCACGAGATCGTCCGACGCGGCATCGCGGAACTGCTCGATCGCGAACCCGACCTCGAGGTCGTGGGGGAGGCCGGAGATGTGACGCACGCCCTCGCTCGCATCGCAGCGACGCTTCCCGACGTCGTGGTACTCGACGTGCGGCTACCGGATGGCGATGGCATCGAACTGTGCAGAGAGGTGCGATCGCGACATCCCGCGGTGGGCTGCCTCATCCTCACCGCCTACGATGACGACGAGGCCACCCTGTCCGCCGTCCTCGCCGGAGCGTCGGGCTACGTGTTGAAGAACGTGTCGGGGTCGCGCCTCGTCGAGGACATCCGCGCTGTAGCCAGCGGCCGATCCCTGCTCCACACTGCAGCCACTCGTCACGTCGCCGAGCGGGCCGCAGCCGGAGACCGTGATGACCCGAGATTCGGGTCGTTGCAGTTGCGCGAGCGACAGGTGCTGGCACTCATCGCCGAGGGACTCACCAACCGCCAGATCGGCGAGAAGCTCGGGCTTGCCGAGAAGACCGTGAAGAACTATGTCTCGGGGTTGCTGCGCAAACTCGGTCTCGAACGTCGCACCCAAGCCGCCGTCTTCGAGTTGGAGCGCCGCGACCCACCGGCATGACAGGTGCGGTCGCGATGCTCGTGCGTCGGATGGGCGGTCAGTCGCCCGTGCCAGGGGTGATCTCCACCTTGCGGGGAGAGGGCAGCTCCTTGAACGGCACGGTGACACGCAGCACGCCGTGATTGAAGGTCGCCGTCGCTGCGCCTTCGTCGGCCTGCTCGGGCAGGATGATGCGGCGGTAGTAGCTCGAGCTGCTCTCGCGTACGACGTACTTCTTCGTCGCGTCCTCATCTGCCTCGCGTTCCTGCCGCTGGGCACGAATGACGAGCGCGCCGCCATCGACGTCGACGTCGACGTCGTCCTCGGTGAAGCCGGGGAGGTGGGCCTCGATCGTGAGTTTCGAGTCGTCCTCGGTGTAGATGTCGGTGGTCGGCGCAGCGTGGCGTCCTGTCGCCGTGGACATCTCCGAGAGCAGTCGGTCTCGTAGCGCGGCGAGATCGCTGAACGGGTCGAACCGTGCGAGTGACGTGGCCATGATGGTCTCCTTCCAGATCGATTCCACGGTAGGAACGCCGCTTTCACACGCCCGGGCCGAAGGTCCCGCGCATGCGCGCCGGGTGGCCCGTCGAGATCAATGTGACCTTGGACCTATGCGAGGGGCGGCGACAACGAAATCCTGTCGGCATGTTCACCAAGGTCGTCGCAGGTTGGGACGGGTCGCCCGAGTCGGAGGCGGCAATCGAATGGGCCGCCGAGCACTGCGGCGAGTCCCCGCTGATATTGGTTCATGCCATCGGGGGCAGGTCCACCGGGAGTGAGTACCTCCAGGCGACCGGTGAACGATCAGCGGAGCGGATGAGAATGATGGACGTTGCGGAACGCCTTCGCGCGACGCATCCGGAGCTCCGCGTGGAGACGGAGACGGTGCACGGCTCCGCGCTCGAAGCGCTCGAGGAACGGCTCGGCGCCGACACGCTGGTCGTAGTCGGCGGGCCGAGTCACCGTCGAACGACCAGGTGGACGCTCGGATCGCGCCTGGCCGGCCGTCGCAACGGCGGGCCTGTCGCGGTCATCCCGGCGATGTCGATGTCGGAACGGCGGACGGCGGTGGTCGCCGGGGTCGACGGCTCGCAGGCGTCGCTGATGGCGGTGGACGTCGCCGCCGAGGAAGCCGCACGCCTCGGCGCACCGCTGGAGATCGTGCATGCCTGGCAGGTGCCCGTGCAGTGGGACAACGCCCTTCTGGACTACGGGTCCGACGTCGACACCCTCGAGGAGATCCACCGGGATCTGCTCGACGAGGCGGTCGAGTTCGCGCGGGCGTCGGGGGCGCGGCCGACGGGGCGACTGGAACGGGGCGTGCCGTCGGAGGTGCTTCGCGACATCGGCCGCACGTCGGTGCTGCTCGTCGTCGCAAGCCATGGTGCGGGCGGCTTCACCCGGTTCTTCCTCGGGTCGGTCAGCCACGACCTCTTGGTGGAGCCGCCCGCACCAGTGCTCATCGTCCAGCCATCCGCGTGAGGCACCTGCCCGCGCAGGCGCTGATCACCTCACAGGCTGATCACCTCACAGGCTGATCACCTCACAGGTCGACGCGCTCGAGATGTTCTGGAACCCGCGTCGACCAACCCAGTTCACGTTGAATGCGCGCACGGAGCGTGTCAGCCGCTGCCCGCTCCCCATGCGTGACGTATACCGACTCCGGCGGTTCCTCGACTGCTCGCATCCAGCCGAGCAACCCGTCCGCATCAGCGTGAGCGGACATCATGTCCATCGTGACGATTTCGGCGCGAATCGGCACGTCCTGCCCGAAGATCCGTAGGCTCCGTTGGCCGGCGAGCAGCGAAGAGCCGCGGGTGCCGCCCGCCTGGTAGCCGGTGAGCACGATCGCGTTGTGGCGATCCGGGCCGTACGCGGCGAGGTGGTGGAGAATGCGTCCGCCCGTGAGCATGCCGCTCGCCGAGATGATCACCATGGGGCCGCCGCGGAGGTTGAGGAGCTTGGACTCGTCGACCGAGTGGATCTGCGTCGCCAGCGAGTACATGCGGGCGAGTTCAGTGGCATCGAGACGGTGCTCCTCAGGATGACGGTAGTAGATGGCCGCGACGTCGACGGCCATCGGGCTGTTCAGGAAGATCGGCACGTCCGGCAGCTGACCGCGATCGCGCAGTCGCGAGAGGTGCAGCAGCACCGTCTCCGTGCGTCCCACGGCGAACGCAGGAATGAGTACGACGCCACTACGGCGCGTCACTCGCCGGATGACGTCACCCAGCACCGTCTCCGCATCGGTGGTCGAATGCCGTCGATCGCCGTAGGTCGACTCGGTGACCAGCACCGAGGCCGGCTGGAGCGGCCGGGGCGGCCGCATCAGCGGATCATCCGCACGCCCGAGGTCTCCCGTGAAGTGCGTCGTTCGTCCGCCAGTCGTGATTCTGACGCCCGCTGCGCCGAGGATATGACCGGCCGGCACGAGCGAGACGTCGATGTCGTCGGCGATCCGCCGGGTCTCATCGAAGTCGAGTGCGCGGAACCGGTCGAGCGCACGGACCGCGTCGTCGGCGGTGTAGAGCGGTCGCGGTTCGGAATGCTTGGCCCAACGTCCGGATGCGGCGTGCCGAGCCTCCTCTTCCATGAGGTAGCCGCTGTCGGGAAGGAGCTCGCCGCACAACTCGATCGTCCCCGGGGTCGCATACACCGGGCCGCGGAATCCGTCGCGGACCAGCGCCGGAAGGTACCCGCTGTGGTCCAAGTGCGCATGGCTCAAGACGACGGCGTCGATCCGGCCTGGTTCCACCGGGAACGGTGCGCGGTTCCTCGAACGCAGGACCTTGTAGCCCTGGAAGAGCCCGCAGTCCACGAGGACCCGTGCTGACCCGTTCTCGATGAGGTAGCGCGAGCCGGTGACGGTGTCGGCGGCACCCAGGAATTGCAGACGCGCATTCCGCTGATTCATGTCGGACCTCCCTGATCGTCCACCACGAGGACCAACGACCCGCGCGCGCGGCCGGCGCGGATGTCGTCAATCGCCTGGTCCAGCTGCTCGAAGGGAACCGTGGTCACTGTCGGCGTCAACCTGAGACTCGCGGCAACATCGAGGAGCCTTCGGCCGTCGTCCCGTGTGTTGGCAGTCACCGTTCGCAGGTCGCGCTCCCGGAACAGCGACGCCTCGTACGACATCGACGGAGTATCCGACATCTCGATGCCAGCCAGTACCACTGTGCCGCCGCTGCGAGTTGCGGCGAGCGCGACGGGTACGAGGGCACCGTCCGGGGCGAACACGATGGCGGAGTCGAGCGGGTCCGGCGGGACGCTCGCCTCCTCACCGACGAATCCGGCGCCGAGCTTCCGGGCGAGCTCCCGGTTCTGCGCGCCCCTCGTCATCACCGAGACGCGAGCGCCGAAGGCGATCGCGATCTGTGCCACGAGGTGAGCGCTCGAGCCGAAACCGTAGAGACCAAGACGTCCGCCCGGGGGGAGATTCGCACGGCTGAGGGCTCGGTACCCGATGATCCCGGCGCACAGCAGCGGCGCGGTCGTGATCGGGTCCACGTCGGCGGCAAGGGGATACACGTACGCAGCTGGAGCGACCGTGGTGTCAGCGAATCCGCCGTCGGCGTCCCAGCCGGTGTACTCGGAGTGCGGGCAGAGGTTCTCGGAGCCTGCCCTGCACCAGTCGCACGCGCCGCAGGTGTGACGCAACCATGCGACGCCCACCAGATCACCGATGGAGAGGGCCTCGACGTCGGCGCCGAGCTGCGTCACACGACCGACCACCTGGTGGCCAGGTGTGACGCCGGGGCGGTGCACCGGGATCTCCTGGTCGATGACGTGCAGGTCGGTGCGGCAGATGCCGCAGGCGAGCACGTGGACGAGCACCTCGCCGGCGGCCGGTACGGGCACTGGCGAGGCGACGAGATCGAGCGCTCCCGCGGACACGCCAGTCCTCCACGCACGCATCGTCGTCACGATCCCGCTCTGGTTCCGCGCATCTCGGTCACACCCGTGATCGGAACGACCGCCTCCCGAGGCCCCATCAACGGGCGGGCTGTCGGGTGGTCACAGCCTGTCCGAGCGAACGCCCCCACTCGCGGGCCCGGTCGAGCTCGCCATCCACCAGTGCGTTCTTCGTGGTCACGAGGAAGCACGCCGACTCGGCAACCGGTCGTGAGTGAAGCTGGTGGCGCATGCGTCGTTCGATGCCGGCGGACGCATCGCCCGCGAAGATCCGCGGGATGTCCACCCGCGTGCCGAATGCCGCCCAGGCGGTGGGCGCGGTCGAGAGGGACTCGAGCCACTCCCGCACTCCGGGCTTGAACGCGTCGGGCTCGAGGACGAGATGCTGTTCCGGATCAGCGGCCCATTTCGCCGCATCCTCCCTCGACGACGGCTGAGGCAGCGTGTGCGCATGGGTCGGCGCACCGACCACCACGAGTTCGTGATCCGCCAGTTCGGCACCGGCCGACACCGGCTTCACCTGAACATCCACGAAGTCCGAGAGGCCGTCGCCGATCGCTCGGGCGATCTCGCGGGTGTTCCCGAACATCGATTCGTAGAGCACGATGGCTGTCATCACGTCTCCCTTCCAGAGCCAGCCTCACGTGCCTGCGCCGGCGACGATGGGGCGAAGGTCCCACGCCCTGCAGGTTCACATGTCGGCACGTCGGCGCTCAGCCCGGAGCAGTGTCGACCAGTCGCGCGAGCTCGTCCTGCATGGCAACAGCGAACTCGAACCCCCGCACGTGCTGCGTGTCGAAGTGAACCGCGCAACGAAGACGACCGGCGTACGAGATCGCCGCAACGCCGAGTCGAACGTTGGCGGCCAGGACCGCGACGGGCCAGATGGCGACGATGGGTGCACCGGCGAGCCGCAATGGCGCCGCCGGCCCCGGCACGTTGGTCACGAAGCCGGCGACGACGTGCTGCCGGTGGGCGATACGATTCATGATGCGCGCTCCGAGCGGGCCCCGCATCAGTTCGAGCGTGCCCTGTTCTCGGGCGCGCGACTTCTCGATGTGCGTCTGAGCGCTGATGATTCGGAGGCGGTCACCGGATCCGGCCGCGGCGAGCGGGAGGCGTACCAGCATGACCCCGACCTGGTTGCTCGCCGGGCCGTTCCTCCGCAACGCGACCGGTGACGAAACCGGCAGCGCTGCCGGGACGGCCTCGCCGGCGGCCCGGAGCGCCGCTTCGAAGCCCACTGCGACGGAGGCGAGCAGGGCATCGTTGACGGTCGCAGCCACGGACGCCGCGCGGCGTTCGAGCGCACCCAGATCAGCATCGACGAAGGCCACACCTCGGTGCTGACTTCGCTCGCCGAGCAGCATCGTGGTGGAGACGCCTCGGCCTCCGATCGTGGTCAACACTCGTTGCAGTCCGAACCACACCTTGTGAGGCATCCGCCGCGCATGCCGTTCCGGCCCGGGTCCCCGGCGGTGTCCGGTTGGTTCGGTGGCAGCCATCGCGGATGGGGTCATCGGTTCCTCGGGGTCGAAGAGCTCGTGCACCAACGCCACGGCTGACGTCCCGTCGGCGATCGCGTGGTGGATCCGCAGGATGAAGGCGGCGTCGTACCCGTTCTCGCCCGGAACGAGCAGCAGCTCCCAGAGCGGACGGTGACCGTCGAGCGGAACGGTCATCAACTCGCCACATCGTCGTTCGAGCGTCATCGGCACGGTCTCCGGATCCACGAGCCGCACGTGGTGCGCCAAGTCGGGCAGAGCGTCGGCCCACGCATGCCGCCGGCCGACGCGCACCGCCACGTGGCGGAGCGCGGGCAGTCGTCGGATCCGCGTGGACAGGGCGGAGCGAAGCGTCGCGAGGTCGACGCCTCCGTCGTCCCCGACGAATCCACCAGGCGAGAGCGTGCCGGCCACGAGGAACACGTTGACCTGACCGGGACGATCGAGCACCAGGTTGGCCTCGTCGGCCGGTGCAAGTCGTTGCATGGAGGTGCGCACATGTCGACGGTAACCGGCCCGAACCTCCGCGCAGGACCGAAGGTCCTGTCGTTGGCGCGTGGACTCGTCGGGGGACTTTGGGCCCGAGCGGCGGCGGCAGCGAAGCGCAGAGTGATGGCGTCGAAGGAGGCTGCGATGTCCACGTATCCGCCCGTTGCACCGAGTTCCGGTGCGCCCGTTCCAGCCCAGCCCGCTCCAGCATCCGACCGGTCGTTCATCGCCACGTGGATGTTCGCGTGGTTGCTGGGCTTCTTCGGGGTCGACCGCTTCTACCTGGGCAAGGTCGGTACCGGCATCCTGAAGTTGTTGACGCTTGGGGGTTTCGGCATCTGGTGGCTCATCGACCTCATCCTGACGCTCGCCGGGGTGCAGCGCGACAAGGAAGGTCGCCTGCTGCCCGATTTCGAGCAGCACAGGATGATCGCCTGGATCATCACCGCCGCCGGCTTCGGGCTCTGGCTCTTGACGACCGCGATCTCGCGGGTCTTCGTCTACGTGCCGGAACAGTTCGGCCCGATGATGCCCTGGTGGCAGGGGCAGTGATGAGGTGAGATCAGGTGGTGAGCACCCACCCATGCGATGCCGAGGCACAGCGCCCACCGACCCGGCCCACTCGGCGAAGACGGAGGCGGGGTACCGTCTTCCTCGACGGCGCGTCGGTCACGCCGAAGCGCAGTGACGCCGTCCGGGACGTCAGCGGGGGCGCCGCCGCCTCGCGGTCCAGGCAAGGTAGGCGCTGAGCGCGCCGATGGCGCCGAGCCCGGCGCCGACCATCGTTCCCTCCCATGAGCGCCAGCGGCGTTCGGAGGCCACGAGTCCGCCGATCCCGCTGATCAATGCCGCCCCGACCATGCCGGCAACGAGTCGGTTCCCGATGCGCTCTGCACGCTCTACCAGCGGCTCCAGTTCGGCGGCTCGCAGGTGCACCTGGATGCCGGTCGTGTCTGCCACGTCGACGAGCCGGCGAGCGATGCCCGGGAGATCGAGCGCCAGCTCGCTGAGGTCGATCGAGGCTCTCGCGAAGCGTTTCGCGACGACTGAGGCTCGCAATCGCTCCCAGCCGAGCCGCTCCGCGTAGGGTTCGAGCGCTGCCCCGAGGCGGAAGTCGGGATCGAGCCGCATGGCCAGCGACTCGACGAGCAGGAGCGCCTTGAAGAGGAGGATCATCTCGCGTGGGAGGCGAACCCGGTTACTGCGCAGGATCACGAACAGCTCCGCGATCATCCTGGCGAACGGTGTCTGGGCCACGGATTGCAGGCGGTAGCGCGAGACGAATGTCCGAAGCTGGTCGCGCAGCGTCCTGCGGTCGACCGAGGCGCCGGTGACCGACACCTGGATCAGGGCGGTCGTGAGCATCTCGGCGTCGCCGTTGACCATGGCGATGAAGATGCGGCTGAGGTGATCTCGGAGCTCCTCGTCGATCACGCCCACCATTCCGAAGTCGATGAGGGCGATCGTGCCGTCGGGCTGGATGAAGAGGTTGCCGGGGTGGAGGTCGGCGTGGAAGAAGCGGTCCTCGAAGATCATCTTCAGCACGATGTCCGCGCCTCGTCGGGCCACGAGGTCCCGATTCACGCCGGCCTCATCGAGTGCCGCGCCGTCGGTCACGTTCAATCCGTCGACGCGTGCGAGCGTGAGGACGCGGGAGGTGGTGTGGTCCCAGTAGATGCGAGGAATGACGACGCTCGGGTCGTGTTCGAAGTCGTGGGCGAACCGGTCGGCGTTCCGTCCCTCCTTCAGGTAGTCGAGCTCGCTCCGGATGGTCTCGGCGAACTCCGCGACGAGTCCCACCGCATCGACGTCCCTGGCGAACGCCCACGTACGGCTCGCTCTCGTCGCGAGGTTCTGCAGGATCTCCAGGTCGGTCTGGACCTGGGCCACCGCGCCGGGTCGTCGCACCTTGACGACGACGGGTGTTCCGTCGTCGAGGGTCGCCGTGTGTGCCTGTCCGATCGAGGCGGATGCGAGCGGCCGGTCGTCGAAGGAGGCGAACACCTGTTCGGGCTCGGCGCCGAGCTCGCTGCGGACGACCTGCCGGATCACTTCGACAGGCACCGGTGGTGCGGCATCCTGCAGCTTGGCGAGTTCGGCGATGAACTCGGGAGGAAGCAGGTCCGACCTTGTGGAGAGCACCTGGCCGAGCTTGATGAACGTCGGGCCGAGTTCCTCGAGCGCCGCCCGCAGATGCGCCGCGGAATCGGCATTCGCTGTGGGTGCCGACTCCGCGGTTCCTCGATCGGGAATCACTCGATCGATCCCGATGAGTCCCGCCAGAAGTCCGAGTCCGTGGCGGCGCAAGGCAGAGGCGATCTCGAGGTACCGGCGGGCGTGCGTCTGGTCGGATCGGACCAGCTCCTCCTCGTTCATGGCTCCGACCCTACGCGCGGGGGGTATCGGGACGCACCGGTCGGCACCCGCTGCGCCAGCCGAGCGCGCCGTTCGAGGGCGACTCTGCCGCCTCAGCCGCGAGCAATCGCGCCGAGGGCGTCGGCGATCGAGTCCGCCCAGGCGTCGATCGCGTCCCACTCCCGGAAGTCGCCCTCCGGCAGGATGTCGCGGATGGCCGGCATCCACGCGACGATACGATCCCCGCCGCGGATCTTGTCATGGTGGTATGCGCCGCGGAAGACCTGAGCACCCCTCGGGTGGAGGAGGTCCGCGTAGTCAGCGAACTGCTTGGGCTCCGCCCCCTTCAGGACGTCGTTCCCGTCCTTGTCGACCGTCTCCGTGCCGAGCGGACCGCTGCTGAAGAGCCAAGTCGGGCGAGCCGAGAGCACGCCGGCGTTGCGCTCGACGAACTTCCGGGCATCCTTCCGCCAGTTGAACGCGTACGTCGCTGAGCCGATGACATAGGCGTCGTAGCCGGATGGATCGCGCACGTCGGCGCAGCGCGCGACGTCGATCTCGAGCCCGCGCTTCTGCAGTGTCTCGCCGATGCGCCGGGCGATGCCCTCGGTCGCGCCGTACTTGCTCGCGTAGGCGATGAGCACCTTCATGATGACCTCCTGGTCCGCCGCGGTGCGACTGGTACATCCGGAACGGTACGGCGACGCGGCACGGCGGTGAGTGACGAAGGTCCCGAGCGATGGCGGTGGGAGACGGGACGTTCGAAACTCGGAGGCCGGTGTCGAAGCGGATCACGAACTTGACCGGGCCAAGACCTGGAGGGAAGCGGAAGTGCCCGATCGTCCGGCGGACGCGGGCCCAAGGTCCCTGTTGATCCTCCTGCGCGACGCGGACGATGGATATCCGATCAGTGCGGCGACTGAGACTGAGGAGGAAACATGAAGGCAGCGGTGTATCACGGTCCGGGTTCGCTCACCTGGCAGGAGGTTCCTGCTCCTCGGATCCGGAAGCCCACGGACGCGATCGTCAAGATCGAGACGACGACGATCTGCGGCACGGACCTGCACATCCTCAAGGGTGACGTTCCGACCGTGGAGCCCGGACGCGTCCTCGGTCACGAAGGAGTCGGTGTCGTGACAGAGGTCGGCGACGCCGTGACCGAGATCGCCGTCGGGGATCGCGTCATCGTCTCGTGCATCTCCGCCTGCGGGAAGTGCGGCTACTGCCTCGAGGGCATGTACTCGCACTGCCTCGCCGACGAGGGAGCATCAGGCATCGGCTGGATCCTCGGACATCTCATCGACGGCACCCAGGCCGAATACGTGCGGGTGCCGTTCGCCGAGACCTCGCTGCACAAGGTGCCCGAGGGGGTGGCACCCGAAGAGGCCGCGATGATCAGCGACATCCTGCCCACGGGGCATGAGATCGGCATCAGATACGGCGCGGTCAAGCCGGGCGACGTCGTGGCGGTCATCGGGGCCGGCCCGGTCGGGCTCGCCGCGATGACCACCGCCGCGCTCTATGGACCGAGCCGTGTCATCGCGATCGACATCGACGCCAACCGGGTCGAGCAGGCGAAGCGCTTCGGCGCGAGCGACGGCATCGTCTCGTCGGATCCGGACTGGAAGGAGCAGGTCACCGCCTTCACGGACGGTCTCGGCGTGGATGTCGCCATCGAGGCTGTCGGTGTCCCCGCGACCTGGGACATGTCGCTGGCGATCGTGCGGCCCGGCGGCCACGTCGCCAACGTCGGCGTGCACGGCAAGCCCGTGAGCTTCCCGCTCGAGACGGCATGGATCCAGAACCTCACGATCACCACCGGGCTCGTCAACACGGACACATCGCGCATGCTCGTCAAGCTGCTGGCGCAGCCAAGACTCGACGTGGGCGGATTCATCAGCCACCGCTTCCGCCTCGAGGACATCCTGGATGCCTACGACACCTTCACCCGCGCGGCCGAGACGAAGGCGCTCAAGGTCATCCTCACGGCGTGATTGCGTTGCCTCTTGCAGTTCATTTCCCCGCGATCTCGCCGGGGGCGGGTTCCGCTATCCGGGGCACCGCCGAAGATCTCCGAATGCCGAGAGTTGAAGGACTGGGAACATCGCCCGGGCAACGAAGCCCTGATGATGCCGAGATCGGTCGAGACAACCGCGGTGCGTGGGTGGCGTTCACGTTCATCCAACGTTGATCACCGTGACCTCCGCTGGTTCCCGGACGAGCTTCGGGTGAATCGCCGCGGACGAAGAGGTGGCTGCGCCGTCCATTGCGCTGGGCCAAGGCGCGCGTGTTACGGCATGCGCGTGGTCAACCTGACAGTGACGATGCATCGAGGGTGCCGCGCCGGTCGTCGTCGGTCGTGATGAGTCGCATGAACGTCTCGAGGAGGGGCAGGGTCTCGCGCGACGGATCGAGAAGGGCCTGGATGCGAAGTCCGTCGATCATTGCCATGAGCATGGTGACCTTGTCGTCTGCGGTGAGCTCTTCACCGTCGTGTGCGGTGGTGAGTTGACCGCTCGAGAAGTGCACGCGCATGCGCTCGCGTCGCGCGATGAAGAAATCGTGCGCCGGGTGCTCGGGGTTCGTCGCGGCCACGGTGATCGCCAACCAGTTGCGCTGGTGTTCCGGGTGGGCGAACTCGTCGGCGAGCACGCTGGAGAGCACGCGCTCGGCCGAGACCTTCGACTGCATGATGCGGCGCGCCATCTCCTCGTCGTCGTCGTCGCGCTGCGCGAGGGCGGCGAGGAGGAGATCGTCTTTGCTGGCGAAGTGCCGGAGGAGTGCGGCGTGCGTCAGGTTGGCCCTGGCGGCGATGTCGCGGAGAGATGCACGCTCGTAACCGTGCTCGGCGAAGCTCGCGAGTGCGGCGCGGACGATCTCGGCGCGGCGTGCCGGCGTGCTCGCGTACGGCCCACGGCGGCCCCGGGGCGCGGAGGTCGGCACCGGGGCGTCAAGCCCCACCGCGATCGCCGAGGAGTTCGAACCGTGCATGTCTTCTCCCTGTCGGCGCATTCATCGAGTGTGGCAGACCTGCATCCGAAGCCGACTTGCCAATCGTAACCGCTGTGGTTACTCTTGGCCACAAGGTAACCATTCTGGTTACTTTTGAGGAATCCCTCAGCACGGCCCGCGTACGATCGCGTGGTCGGCTTCAGCGATGAAGGAGTCAATGGTGACGAAGAACGAGCCGGGCGCGGAGCAAGCCGCCGGTCTCGCCGTGTCCGACGCGGATATCGCGCCGGTGGTCGACAGCGCGGTGGCCGAGCCGCAGCAGCGGATGAGCAAGGGCTACATCGTCTGGCTCATGCTCGCGAGCTTCGGGGCATCGATGGCGATGATGGTCCCGCTCTCGTACGGCATCGCGGTGCGGATCACCGAGCTCGCGCCGGGCCACGAAGAGTTCCTCGGCTTCATCACGGGCATCGCACAGGCCGTCTACCTCGTCATCAGCCCACTCGTCGGCATCTGGAGCGACCGCACGCGCTCGCGGTTCGGCCGTCGGAGCCCGTTCATCTACCTCGGCACGGCGATCGGCCTCGCGGGACTCGTCGTCATCGGCCTTGCGCCGAGCCTGCTCGTCGTCGGTGCCGGTTGGGTGCTCGGCATGGTCGGCTGGTCGATCGCCGGTGCGGCCCTGCAGACGATCCAGGCCGACAAGCTGCCCGAGTCGCAACGCGGCAAGGTGTCGGCGCTCACCGGCCTCATGACGCAGATCGCACCGGTGCTCGGCATCGGCGTCGCCTATGCGGTGTCGTCGAACACGTTCCTTGTCTTCGTCGTGCCGGGCGCGATCGGCGCCGTGCTGCTCGCGCTCTTCCCGCTCATCAAGCCGGAGGGCAGCTCGAAGGATCTCGCTCCCTCGACGCAGGTCACCGTCAAGTCGGTCTTCGCGAGCTACGGCTTCAACATCCGCAAGTACCCCGACTTCGCGTGGAACTGGCTCGGTCGTTTCGTCTTCTTCATCGGCCTGTACTTCAACACGACCTTCGGCACGTTCTTCTACGCTCAGCGCCTCGACATGCCGGTGCGAGAGGTCGCCGGCGTGGTCGCCACGGTGGGCATGATCGGCGTGCTCGCAGCCGCCATCGGTGCGATCGCCGGCGGGTTCCTCTCCGACAAGCTCCAGCGTCGTCGCCTGTTCGTGATGATCGCCGCCGTGCTGTTCGTCGTCGGCGCCGTCGTCGAAGCCACCGCGTGGTCGCTTCCGCAGATCGTCGCCGGCGCCGTGCTCATGCAGCTCACGATCGCCGTGTTCGCGACCGTCGACCAGGCGATCGTCTACGCGATCATTCCCGAGCGCGACCAAGCGGGTCGATACATGGCAGTCATCCAGTTCGCCCAGAAGATCCCGAGCGCGGTCGCGCCACTGCTGGCCGGTCTGGTGATCATGCTCGGCGCGACCGGCGGTGAGAAGAACTACACCCTGCTGTACCTGCTCGGTGGCGGGTTCGCCTTCTTCGGCGGCCTCATCATCCTGCTCAAGGTCAAGTCGATCCGCTGACCAGGGCGCCCCCGCCCCGATCTCCCAGCAGCAGCAGCGAAGGAAGCGATCCACCATGCTCACCGCACCCTCCGAACTGGCCGTCGACGCAGGCGGCGACGGCTTCACCGTCACCGGCGCCACGCCGCGGCTCTCGTGGAAGGACCCCGTCGACCGCGACATCCGCACCGCCTATGTGGTCGAAGCCGTGATCGACGATGCTGAGCCGCTCGTCGCCGAGGTGACCGGCCGTCGTCTGGTCGACTGGCCGTTCCAGGCTCTGCGAAGCGGTCAGCACGTGCGGTGGCGCGTTCGCGTCGCGTCCGAGGGAGCGACGGATGCCGCGTGGGCGGCGTTCGCGATGTTCGAGGCGGGTCTCCTCGACGAAGACTGGACCGCGCACTGGATCTCGCCGGTCGAGGCGCCCGTCGGCTCTGACGACGACTCCGGATACGGGCGGCGCGCGGCCCACGTCCTCGCGGGCGGCTTCACGGTCGACGAAGCGGTCGTGACCGCACGGCTCTACACGACTGCGCTTGGTGTCTACACGGCGACCGTGAACGGCGAGCGCGTCGGCACGGTCGAGCTCGCGCCGGGTTCCACGTCGTACGACCGCACGCTCTATGCGCAGGCTGCCGACGTCACGGCCCTCGTCCGCGACGGTGGCAACGCGATCGAGCTTGAGCTCTCCGACGGCTGGTTCCGCGGTCAGGTCGGCGCGTTCCGGCTTCCCGCCGGATGGGGCACGACGCTCGGCGCCCGCATCGAACTGCACCTCCAGTTCGCCGACGGAACTCGGCGGGTGGTGGTCAGCGACGAGACGTGGACGAGTCGCCGCTCGGCGATCACGCGCGCTGACCTCATGGACGGGCAGACACTCGACCTCTCGGCGCCGCGCGCTGCCGAAGCATCCGTACTCGTCGATGTCGTCGACGCACCATCGATCGACTGGTCGCCCGCGCCACCGGTCCGCGTCGTCGACACGCGCACGCCGGTTGAGCTCCGCCGCCTCGCCGACGGCGCGTGGCTCGCCGACTTCGGGCAGAACGCGTCCGGGTGGGTCCGGCTCACCGACCTCGGCGCACCGGGCACCCGCACGGTGCTCGAGTACGGCGAGGCCCTCGGCCGTGACGGCGATCTCGACACATCGCACCTCGACGCCGAGCGGCCCGAGGGGCGCAAGGCGTTCGTGCAGCGTGACGAGGTCGTCGCGGGAGAGCAGGTGGGCCACTTCGAGCCCCGCCACACGGTGCACGGCTTCCGGTACGCGCGGATCACGAGGTCCGACGGCGGCACACTCGCACCGGCATCCCTCGAGTTGCGCATCGTGCAGACCGACCTCCGCCGTACCGGAGCGTTCGCATGCAGCGACGACCACCTGAACCGCCTGCACGAGATCGCCGACTGGAGCTTCCGCGGCAACGCGGTCGACGTGCCCACCGACTGCCCGACCCGCGAGCGACTCGCCTGGACCGGCGACTACCAGGTCTTCGCGCCGATGGCGACGCGCCTCTACGACGTGAACGGGTTCAGCCGCAAGTGGCTCCGCTCGGTGCGCGACGACCAGCTCGACGACGGCCGCATCGCGAACTTCTCGCCCGACGGCCGGCGCATCAAGCACCACCTCGACGACCAGTTCGCCATGATGACCGGTTCGTCGGGCTGGGGCGACGCGATCGTCGCCGTGCCGTGGGAGCTCTACCGGGCGTACGGCGACGAACAGGTGCTCGCAGAGAACGTCGACTCGATGGTGCGCTGGGTCGAGTGGGCGCTCGAGCAGGCGCGCACGACCAGGCACTTCGCCCGCGTGCAGGCCTCCGCTGAGCCCCAGCCGTTCGAGCAGTACCTCTGGGACGGCACGTTCCACTGGGGCGAATGGACCGAGCCCCGGCAGCGCGACGCCGACGGCAATCGCATCGACCCGATCACGCACAACCCGATGGCCTGGTTCATGGCAGACAAGGGTGAGGTCGGCACCGCGTACCTGCATCGGTCGACCGCGACGCTCGCGCGCATCTGCGCGATCCTGGGCCGCGACGAGGATGCCGCCTGCTACGCGGCGAGCGCCGAGCGCATCGCCGACGCCTGGCGGCAGGCGTACCTCCGCCCCGACGGCACGACCACGACCGACACCCAGGCCGCCTACGTCCGCGCTCTCGCGTTCGGCCTCGTGCCCGACGAGCTCCGCGAGGCCGCGGCCGACCGCCTCGTCGCGCTGATCACGGCGGCAGGCACGCACGTCGGTACCGGCTTCCTGGCGACCGGCGACCTGCTCCCCGTGCTCGCAGACCACGGGAGGGCCGATGTCGCGTACGAACTCCTGCAGCAGCGGAGCGCACCGTCGTGGCGGTACATGCTCGACCGCGGCGCGACCACGGTCTGGGAGGACTGGGAGGGCATCGACGAGCACGGCGACGCCCACGAGTCCCTCAACCACTACAGCAAGGGCGCCGCGATGCGGTTCCTGCACACCCACACCCTCGGGCTCCGGCAGGACGCCGACTCGATCGGCTGGGAGCGCGTCGTCATCGAGCCGGTTCCGGGGGGCGGGCTCACGTGGGCACGTGGTTCCCACGACGGCCCGCAGGGCACGATCACGGTCGAGTGGCGGATCGAGGGCGAGCGGATGTCGCTGACCGCCGACATCCCGTCGGGCACGAGCGCCCGCGTCGTCATGCCCGACGGCGCCGAGCACCGGATCCCGGCGGGCCGATTCACGACATCGGCACCAGTGCCCGCGCACGATGCCGCGCCCGCCACGGCGTGACCCCGTCGCCGCGGCATCGGCACGCGGCATCCAGAACCGAGATCACACCCGCCCAACGAACGAGAGGAACGAACCCATGACCACATTCCCCGATGGATTCCTGTGGGGTGCGGCGACCGCCGGCCACCAGATCGAGGGCAACAACGTGAACAGCGACTGGTGGGCGCGCGAGCAGATGATGCCCGGCATGGAGCTCTCCGGCGACGCCGTCGACAGCTACCACCGCTACGCCGAGGACATCCGCCTGCTGGCCGAAGCCGGACTGACGTCGTACCGGTTCAGCCTGGAGTGGTCGCGCATCGAGCCGGTGCGAGGGTACTTCTCGAAGGCCGAACTCGCGCACTACCGACGGGTGATCGACTGCTGCCTCGGGAATGACGTGACCCCGGTCGTGACGCTGCAGCACTTCACCACGCCGCAGTGGTTCGCCGCGCTCGGCGGCTGGGACGGTCCCGAGGCGCAGGAGCTGTTCTGCGCGTACGTCGAGCAGGCCTGCACGATCCTCGACGGCGTCGAGTGGGTCGCGACCATGAACGAGCCGAACATGCAGGCCGCGATCATGACCGCGATGCGCCACCTCGCGGCATCAGGCGGTGAGTGGACCAGTCCAACGGTCGAGGCCGACGGCGACGCCGAGAAGAAGCAGACCCACAGCGAGTTCCTCACCTACGCCGATCCCGAGATCGGGCGCCTGTTCACCCGCATCCACCATGCGGCCCGCGAGATCGTACGCGAGCGCACCGGCGCGAAGGTCGGTTGGACGATCGCGGCCGGCGCGCTGACCGCGGCGCCCGGCGGCCAGGAGAAGCTCCTCCAGATCCGCTACGGCAAGGAGGACGTGTACTGGGAGGGCAGCCGGGGCGACGACTTCGTCGGAGTGCAGGCCTACTCGAGCCAGCAGGTCGACGCGAACGGACTCGTGCCGCACCCGCCCGCCCCCGACAACACGCTCGTCGGGACGTCGTTCCGGCCCGACTCGCTGGCGATGGCGGTGCGCCACGCCTGGGAAGTGAGTGAGCACACCCCGATCGTGATCACCGAGAACGGCATCGCGACGGCTGACGACACCCAGCGCATCCGATACACCGACGAAGCCCTGCGGGGCCTCGCGGGCACGATCGCCGAGGGCATCGACGTGCGCGGCTACCTGCACTGGTCGCTGCTCGACAACTTCGAATGGGGCCACTGGGAGCCGACGTTCGGCCTGATCGCGGTCGACCGCGACACGTTCGTGCGAACCCCGAAGCCGAGCCTCGCCTGGCTCGGGGCGGTCGCCCAGCGCAACGGGCTCGAGTCGGCGGAGGTCGCGGCGTGAGCTTCCCGTTCGCAGACGTCTCGACTCGCTCGCTGACCGACCTGCTCTCGCTCGCCGGCCGTCGCGCCGTCGTCACCGGTGCCGCACAGGGGCTGGGCAAGGCCATCGCGGCGCGTCTGGCCGAAGCCGGTGCCGACCTGCTGCTGATCGACTTGAACGAGGACGCCGCGCGCGCGGCAGCCGGGGAGCTCGCCGACCGGTACGGCGTTCGCGCCGCGAGC
>NZ_WJSP02000060.1 GCF_009720255.1 Agromyces humi
GTCCGCCCTTCGTCGTGCCCGCGGTGCGGTGCGGCGACCGTGACGTTCTCAGAACAGCGCGTCGGGATCCGTCGTGGGCGGGAAGCCGTCGATGACGGCGACACCTGAGGCGGGCCCGGCAGCGGCGCCAGTGGGAACGCCTCGTCGAGCGCGCCGCCCGACGAGGCCTCCTCCATGAGCGGCACGAGGTCGGCTCCGTCGACCACCTGCATGCCGTTCGCCGCCTTCCGCAGCGCGAGCCGCCCGTGCTCGGCCCAGCGGCGAACGGTGTCATCGCTCACCCCGAGGAGCGCCGCGGCCTCGCTCACGCGGAACTCGGTCACCGTTGATTCCTCATCTGCGGATGCATCCCCCCATCGTATCCGCGGATGCGGCAAGGAGGCGATGCCCGCGACCGCATCGGCTACGACGCGACGGTGAGCAGGGTGCGCTGCCAGCCCGTGGACCCGTCGGGGGCGATCGGGGTGCGTTCCTCCGCCTGGCGCGTGCCCGCGGCATCCGTCGCCCGCACGGTGACGTAGTGCGTGCCGGGCGTCGCGTCCCAGTCGACGAACCACTGCACCCAGGTGCTGCCGTTCAGCGGGGTCGACAGGGTCGCCGGATGCCACGGGTCGTCGTCGATGCGCACCTCCACGAGGTCGACGCCGACCGGCTGCGCCCACGCGACCCCCGCGATCTTCGTCGGACCCGCGACGATCGGCGTGCCGGAGCGGGGCGTGTCGATGCGCGACGACAGCTTGATCGGTGCCTTCGCGCTGTAGCCGCGGGGCGTCCAGTAGGCCTCGTCGTCGGCGAACGTCGTGACCTTCAGCTCGGTGAGCCACTTCGTCGCCGAGACGTAGCCGTAGAGGCCGGGCACGACCATCCGCACCGGGAAGCCGTGCTCGAGCGGCAGCGGCTCGCCGTTCATGCCGACCGCGAGGATCGCGTCGAGGTCGGCATCGGTGAGCGCCTCGAGCGGGGTGCCCGCGGTGAACCCGTCGACGCTGCGCGAGAGCACCATGTCGGCGCTCGAGCGGGGCCCCGCGAGCTTCAGCACGTCGCGCACGGGGATGCCCAGCCACTTCGCGGTGCCGAGGAGCCCCCCGCCGACCTCGTTCGACACGCACGTCATCGTGATCGCGTACTCGTCGAGCCCCATGCCGACGAGCTCGTCGAAGCTCAGTTCCACCCGGCGGTCGACGAGGCCGTCGATGACGAGCCGCCAGCGGGCGGGGTCGACCTCGGGCACCGTGAGCGCCGTGTCGACGCGGTAGAAGTCGCGGTTCGCGGTGAACAGCGGCGAGATCCCCCTTCAGCACGTGGACGGTCGAGACGATCGAGCTCATCGACGGCGGTCGCTGGCGGGCCGCGATCCTCAATGTGGTGGTCACCCTCGCCCTCGGTCTCGCGGCGGCGGCCGGCATGTACCTCCTCGTCCTGACTTGACTCTCCACCCGGCTGACTTGACTCTCGACCCGGCGGGTGTAGTGTCGTCCGCCGTGACGAATGAAGTCGGCGAGCCGCCGGCAGAACTGAAGTCGCCGAAGAACTGGATCATCGGCGACCCCCTCCCGACCGAGAAGCTCGAGGGGCAACTCCTCCCGAAGCACCTGGCGCTCCCGATCTTCGCGAGCGACCCGCTGTCCTCCGTGGCATACGCCCCGCAGGAGCTCCTCATGATCCTCATGGTGGGCGGCCTGGCGTTCCTGAGCTTCGCGCCATGGGTCGCGGTCGCGGTGGTGGTGCTCCTCATCACGGTCGTGGCCTCGTACCGGCAGCTGATCCGGGCGTACCCCTCGGGTGGCGGCGACTACGAGGTGGCGCACCGCAACCTCGGCGAGAAGGCTGGCCTCGTCGTGGCCTCCGCCCTGCTCGTGGACTACGTCATGACGGTCGTCGTGTCGGTCGCCTCGGGCGTCGACAACATCATCTCCGCCATCCCCGAGCTCAACGGGTTCCGGGTCGAGCTGGCCGTGCTCTTCGTCATCCTGCTCGCCGCGGTGAACCTCCGCGGGGTCAGCGAGTCGTCGAAGGCGTTCGCCGTGCCGACCTACCTCTTCATCGGCAGCGTGTTCGTCATGGTCGTGGTGGGCCTCACCCGCACGCTGCTCGGCGACCCGCCGGTGGCCGAGTCGTCGGTCTACGGCGTCGATCCCGAGTCGCTGACGCAGGCGGGCATCATCCTCCTGCTGCTGCGTTCCTTCGCGAGCGGATGCTCCGCCCTGACGGGCGTGGAGGCCATCTCGAACGGCGTCCCGGCCTTCCGCCGCCCCAAGGTCCGCAACGCGCAGCGCACGCTCGTGCTCATGGGCGGCATCGCCATCATCCTGTTCGCGGGACTCACCGCCCTCGCGCTCATCTCGAACGTGCACTACGCCGAGAACCCATGCAGCCTGATCGGCTGGACGGAATGCGCCACCGAGCCGCAGAAGAGCCTCATGGCGCAGGTCGCCGGCGCCACGTTCGGCGACACCTCCGTGTTCTTCTACCTGATCCAGGCGACGACCGCGCTCGTGCTGCTCCTCGCCGCGAACACCGCGTTCAACGGGTTCCCGCTGCTCGGTTCGGTGCTCGCGCAGGACGGCTACGCGCCCAAGTCCCTCTCCACGCGCGGCGACCGCCTCATCTACTCGAACGGCGTGGTGATCCTCGCGCTCGCGGCCTCGTTCATCCTCGTGGTGTTCCAGGCGAACCTCACGGTCCTCATCCAGCTGTACATCATCGGCGTGTTCGTCTCGTTCACGCTCGGGCAGACGGGCATGGTGCGGCACTGGCTGCGCGAGCTCTCGCTGCGGCGGCATCCGTCGTCGAAGGCGAAGCAGCAGCGATCGGCTGCCTCGACGGATGCCGATGCGAAGCCGCTCTCGCAGGGCGCCGTCGTTCGCGCCCTCGTGATCAACGCCATCGGCGCCGGCATGACCGCGGTCGTGCTCATCGTGGTGACCATCACGAAGTTCACCCACGGCGCGTGGATCGTGTTCGTGATGATGCCGATCCTGTTCTTCCTCATGATGGGCGTGAACCGGTACTACCGCGACGTCGAGAAGGAGATCGAGGTCGACCCGACCACGACGTTCGGCGCGACGGGCGACCACGCGATCGTGCTCGTCGGCCGCATGCAGAAGCCCACCCTGAAGGCGCTCGACTACGCCATCGCGGCGCGGCACGACTCGCTCGAGGCGGTGCACGTGTCGATCGACGACGAATCGACGAAGCGGCTGAAGAAGGACTGGGTGAAGCAGAACATCCACGTGAAGCTGCGCATCCTGTCGTCGCCGTACCGCGACCTCAGCCACCCGCTCATCCAGTACATCAAGAACCGCAGGGCCGAGCACGGCTCCGAGGTCGTCACCGTCTACATGCCGCAGTTCATCGTCGGCCACTGGTGGGAGAACATCCTGCACAACCACAAGGCGCGGCGCATCCGCCAGAAGCTGCTGCTGGTGCACGGCGTCACGGTCGCCCTCGTGCCGTGGCTGCTCGACTCCTCCGACCTCATCTACGGCCGCCGCTCACGCCCCCTGCCCGGCCAGGATCGCCGCGGCGAGCCGGTGCGCCCGGTGCCGCGTCGGCCGATCGCCGAGACGCAGCAGCCGACCGCGACGGGATCCAAGCGCGGAAGGTAGGCTGCCGCCCATGGTGGTCGACGACGACGTGCGCGTGTTCCTCGAGTCGATCGAGCATCCCGTCCGCAGACGGGACGCCGAGACCCTCCTCGACCTCATGTCGCGGGTCACCGGCGAGCCCGCCCGCATGGCGTACCGCGGCATCATCGGCTTCGGCACGTACCACTACCACTACGCGAGCGGCCGGCAGGGCGATGCGGCCGCCGCCGCCTTCGCCCCGCGCAAGCCGTCGACGACGGTCTACCTGCCCGACGGGGTCGGCGCGCACGCCGACGAGCTCGACCGGTTGGGCCCGCACACCACGGGCGTCGGATGCCTCTACCTGACGGACCTCGCGAAGGTCGACCTCGAGGTGCTCGAGCGGGTGGTGGCGGCGTCGTACGCGACGGTGACCGCCGGCACGTTCGGGAGCCGGGCCCGCGAGAGCGGCAGCGACGACAGCGACCGCGGCGCGTCGGACTGAGCGCCGCCGCAGCATCCGCTCGCTAGAGCATGGCCATGATCTGGCGGGCGATCATCCGGCCCGCCCGGTTGGCGCCGATCGTGGAGGCCTGCGGACCGTAGCCCGCGAGGAAGATGCGCGGGTCGTTCCACGAGGCACCCTGGCCAACCGTGATGCCGCCGGCCTTCTCGCGCAGCTTCAGCGGTGACAGGTGCCGCAGGTCGGGCCGGAAGCCGGTGGCCCAGATGATCGCGTCGGCGCGCGCCATGCCGCCCTCGTCGCCGTCCCACACCACGCGGTCGGGCTCGATGCGATCGAACATGGGACGGGCGACGAGGAGTCCCCGCTCGATGCCCGCCGCGATCCTGCGGCTCTTCGGCACGCCGGTGCCGCTGACGACCGACGGCAGGGCGCGGCCCGACCTGGCGGCCTCGTCCTGCAGGGCGACGGCGGCCGAGGCGCCCTCGAGGTCGAGCTCCTGGCGATCGAGCCAGTCGATGGGGCGGCGCGAGACCCATGTGAGTCCGGCCGCCACCTCCTCGAGCTCGAGCATGAAGCCGATCGCCGACGTGCCGCCTCCGACGACGACGACGTGCTGGTCGCGGAAGTCCGCCGCGTCGACGTAGTCGGACGTGTGGAGGTGCCGGCCGGCGAAGTCGGCCATGCCGGGGTAGTACGGCACGAACGGCGAGCCCCACGTGCCCGTGGCGTTCACGAGGAACTGCGTCGTAAGCCGGTGCTGCGGCGCCGACGGGGTGGGCGGTTCCTCGAACGTCTTGCGGCGACGGCCGAAGAGGCCCTTCGCCTTGGCCTCCTCGACGGGCTGCGGGGTGAGGTCCTCGTACTGCACGAGCAGGTCGACGCCCTCGTTGGCGACGGTGCGCACGTTCATGGGGCGGCGCACCCGCAGGTCGAAGTGCTGCTCGAACCGGGCGTAGTAGTCGGCCACGACCTCCTTGGCGGGGAGCGTACGGTCGGCGGTGTCGAAGCTGATGCCGAGTTCGGCCATGCCCGGCAGGTCGTTGACGCGGTGCGCGGTGCCGAGGCGCAGCGATGACCAGCGGTGCTGCCACGCGCCGCCGGGTCCGGGAGCCCGGTCGAGCATGACGAAATCCTCGTCGGCCACCAGCTCGAAACGGCGCAGGTAGTAGGCGACGGAGAGCCCGGCCTGACCGGCTCCGATCACCACGACCTTCACACGTTCGGGGCTCGTCATCACGTGTCAATCTCAGCATGTCTTGCTGGAAGGGCGCACCACGACGGCGCCGCGGATCCGGCCGGCGCACACTCGCTGTGGAAGGCACCGACCGGCCCCGATTCGCGGTGCTAAACTGGCAGCCGGACGAATTTCTTCTATCAGAGCGCGCCGGGTGAAGACCATCCCACCCGGCCAGATGTCGTAAGGGGGTCACGCATGGGGCGCGGCCGTCAGAAAGCCAAGCACACCAAGGTCGCTCGGGAACTGAAGTACTTCAGTCCGAACACCGACTACACGGCGCTTGAGCGCGAACTCACGGGTTCGCAGCATGACGAATACAACGAAGAGGCGTCGAAGTGGTCGGAGTACGCTGCCGACGACGACGACACCTACGTCACCGGAGACGAGCAACAGCGCGCCTAGCCGCGCCTGATGCTCAACGCTTGGCACTGACGACGGGCTCGAGCCCGGTCACGAACTCGAGCAGCAGCGGGTCGAAGCGGTCAGGATCCTCGAGGTTCGGCAGGTGCCCGGCCCAGTCGAGTTCCCGCTGCTGTGCTCCGGCGATCTGCGCCGCGAGCAGGTCCGCGACTCGCCCGAAGTAGTCGAGGTCGTGCGCGCCCGACACCACGAGCGACGGCGCCGTGATCGCGCCGAGGTCGAAGTCGGGGCGGTCCGCGCTCACGTCGCCCGCGGCGAGCTGCACCTCGAACGAACGACGCTGCATCTCCGCGACGGCGAGGGCCGTGTCCGTGGACGCGGCCGGGCCGAGCCACGTGCGCACGTTCAGGTCGACCGCGCCGTCGACGTCGCCGGCTTCGAGCAGCGCATCCTCCTCGGCGCCGAACGCGCGCGCGTCGGCCGTCGGCGGCAGCAGTCTCGTGGCCGCGCAGACCAGCAGCAGCCCGATCACCCGCGACGGCCAGCGGGCCGCGAACTCCTGGGCGACGCGGCCGCCCATGGACGATCCGACCAGGACGGCTCGATCCACCCCGAGTGCGTCGAGCAGTGCGCGCAGGTCATCCGCCTCGTCGTACGGGGTCGTGGGGGCAGGGCTCTCGCCGAAACCCCGGAAGTCGGGACGGATCACGCGATGGCCGGCCGCGGTGAGCACTTCGGCCTGGCGTTTCCACATCCTCCGATCGCAGACCGAGGAGTGCAGCAGCACGACGGCGGGGCCGTCGCCTTCGTCATCGTGCGCGAGGATCATCGACGTCGAGCCTATCGAGGGGTCACCCGGTCGTGTGGTCGGGTCCTCACGCCTGGAAGCGCCAGCGCGCGGTCTCCTCGACGAACCGCTCGAGCTCGGCGAGCGAGTTGGTCGGCGTGATCGCCCGCAGCACGAGCTCGTCGACCACGTCGAACGCGGCCAGCCCCGCGGCATCCGTCACGGTCGCGTCGGCCGCGGCGATGCCGAGGCGTTCGAAGTTCGAGGCGTACGACGGCACCGACTCGTATCGGGCGATCTCCTGCTCGAGCGCCGGCCGCGCGTGTTGCTCGGCGATCGTGCGCACGTAGAGCACGACCCGAGGCCGGGGAGCATCCGCTTCGCTCGCCGCAGCGCGGGCCTCCACCGCCGCCGCCACCGCAGCCTTCGGCGTGAGCCAGTTGAGCAGCACGCCATCGGCCTGCTCCGCGGCCAGCCGGCGCATCCGCGGGCCGAGCGCACCCACGACGATCGACGCCGTCGTGGACTTCCGCAAGGCCTCCACACCGTCGCGGACGAGGCGAACCGGGTGATCGGCGCGACCCGAGCCGATCCCCAGGGTCGTGCGCACCGGAGGCAGTTCACGCAGGTCGAGCGTCGACGCCGGCCTTCGGTCGAGCGGGATCACCCCGGTCGCCAGGCCGAGCGTCTCCGTGACCGGGGCGGCCGCGCGGAGCCCGTCGAGGGAGTCGCCGCCGGGCACGTCGTTGATCCACAGTGACGCAAAGCCCAAGCCCTCGACGCGCGGAGCCAGGACCCGGACCACCTCGGCACTCGTCGTGCCGATGATCCCGATCGAGACGGCCGCGCGCATCGGGCTCAATCCCGGTAGGAGCCGACGAGGCGCACTGCACCGCCGTCGACACCCTTGGCGCCCTGCTCGAACCCGTCGAGGTCGCGGTCGCCGATCGCCACGGTGCCGGCCTGCCACGCCGGGAGGCCGAGCGTGCCGAGCTCGGCGATGACGGCGGCCGCGTCGTCTGCAGCGACGACGGCGAAGAAGCCGATGCCCAGGTTCCACGTGCCCTCGGTGGACTCGAGGGTCGTGCCCGCGAGGTCGTTGAGCACGCGGAAGACCGGCGCGGGCGACCAGGTCGACCGGTCGAGCTCCACCCACGAGCCGCGGGGCAGCACGCGCGCCAGGTTCGCCGCGATGCCGCCGCCGGTCACGTGCGACAGCGAGTGCACGGATGCCGCGAGCCGGTCGTGCTCGAGGAGGCGCACGAGCGGCCCGGTGTAGAGCCGCGTCGGCTCGAGCAGCGCCTCGCCCCACGTGGTGCCGAGTTCTGCCGCGGCATCCGTGTACGAGAGCCCGGCATTCGCGAGGATGTGGCGCACCAGGGAGAAGCCGTTGGAGTGCAGGCCGCTCGACTCGATCGCGATGACGGCGTCGCCGTCGCGGACCCGGTCGGCGCCGAGCAGCCGGTCGGCCTCCACCACGCCGACGGCGGCACCGGCCACGTCGTAGTCGTCGGCACCCATGAGCCCGGGGTGCTCGGCGGTCTCGCCGCCGACGAGCGCGGTGCCCGTCTCGGCGCAGGCCTTCGCGATGCCCGTCACGATCGCGGCGATGCGCTCGGGCACGACCTTGCCGCAGGCGATGTAGTCGGTCATGAAGAGCGGCTTCGCTCCGACCACGACGATGTCGTCGACGACCATGCCCACGAGATCTTGACCGATGGTGTCGTGGCGATCGAGCGCTTGGGCGATCGCGATCTTCGTGCCGACGCCGTCGGTCGACGTGGCAAGCAGCGGCCGGGCGTAGTCCTTCGCGAACGAGAGGTCGAAGAGACCGGCGAAACCGCCGACCCCGCCGAGCACGTGACGGCCGTGCGTCGCGGCGACGGCCTCCTTCATGAGCTCGACGGCGAGATCGCCCGCCCGGGTGTCGACTCCGGCGGCGGCGTAGGACGAGTTCGAGGTCACCTGTCAAGCGTACCCGCGGCCCGCGCGCCGATCCGTGCCGTGGTAGGCAGCGCACCCTAAAATGGACGCATGCACGCGGGCGGAACTCCGTCGTGGGTGATTCGCGAGAACGCGAGTCGCTCGGTCCTCCTCGCCCTCTACCTGCGCGAGGTGCTCGCCATCGCGTCGCCGGTGGAGCTGCCGAGGCTCCGCGACGTCGGAGCCATCGGCGATCGGCTCGAGATCGACCAGCACGACCTGCTCGAACGGCAGTGGCGTGCGTGGTGGGCGATGACCGTCGAGCCCGAGGCGCATCCGTCGGCCGTGCCGCTCGAACTCGTCGATGCGTACGGCACCGACGTCGCCCTGCCCGTCTCCGAGGCCGAGATCCTCGCCGCCGCGATCGTGCCGCACGCCGAGGCCGCACGAGCGTGGGCCGAGTGGGCGCACCAGGGCTACCGCACCGCGTCGGCGGCACGGCGGGGCGATTCCTACCGCGCCTACGCAGGCACGATCGCCGAGCACGAGCGCGAGGTCGGGCGCCGGGCGCACTCGTTCGAGCTCAACGTCGAGGTGGTGCCGTTCACGCAACCGGGTGTCTGGTGGATCGGCGCGATGACCGTGGCGGTCACGGATTCGCTGCGATCGGATGCCTCGGCGTTCGACGACGCCATCCACCCGATCATCGCCGAGCTGGCCTAGCGGCCCCAGGCGAGCGGCCCCAGACGAGCGGCCCCCAGCCGGCACGGACCGCGCTCACACCGTGGCGCGACCCCGCTCAGCCGCGGCGCGGGCGGTTCAGCAGCACGGATGCCGCGAGCAGCACGGCGCCGGCCACGGCAAGCGCCAGGTCGAGGAACCACTCCATCACCCCGAACGGTGCCGCGAACGCGAGCACCGCCGCGACGACGATCGCGCCCGCCGCCGGACGTCGGAAGCCCTCGGGGATCGCGGTCGACACGGTCTCGAATCGCGACAGCGGCAACGACGCCAGCCACACGAGCGCGAGCACGGCGACGAAGACCACCGGGCGTGCGATCCACCATGCGGGGGTGGCCGGCTCGGGGGCGGCGCCGGGGATGAGCAGGGTCAGACCGGCGACCGCGATGATCACGGGCAGGTGCCACAGGTAGATCGTCATGGCGCGCGCGCCGATGGCGAACACCACGGCCTGCGCGGCCCGACGCGCCATGAGCCGGGAGAGGGGCGCGTGGAGCAGCGTGAGCAGGCACACCTGCGCGAGGCCGAGCAGCATGAGCGGCACGGTCGGCGGGTTGAGGTTGGTGAGCATGTCGGGCGAGTACCACCCGGCGGCGACACCGGGCCAGATCAGCAGGTAGGCGGCGGCCGCGATCCAGACGAGGCGTGGCGCGGGAAGCCGGCGGAACCAACCGTCGGCGTACCAGAACCCGAGCTGCTGGGCGAAGCCCCAGACGAACACGAGGTTCACCAGGCCGATCGCGTCGACCCCGGTGGCGACCCGGACGGCGTCGACGACGACCGCCGCGAGCGCGAGCGATGCGAGGGTGCGCCGCGGCGCTCGCTCGTGCAGGGCGGCCAGCACCGGAACGAGGCACTGCACGAGCAGGAACGCGGCGAGGAACCACAGCGGCGTGCCCGCCCCGGCCGCGACGGTCTCGAGGAGCGCCGGGTCGACGCCCACGGCGGTCGCGGCGCCGATCACCACCGCGAAGAACACGAAGAGGGGTAGTGCCGGCGTCGCGAGCCGCATGGTGCGGGCGCGCACGAAGTCCAGGGCGGTGCCGCCGCGACGGCGCAGGCTCCGCCACGCCGTGAGGGCGGTGAATCCGCCGAGCGCGAAGAACAGCGGCATGATCTGCCCGATCCACGTGGCCGCCGCGAACCACCGCTGCGCCTCGAGCGGGCGGGACACCACGATGGCATCGCCCCCGTCGAGCCCGACGCCGATCATGAGCAGGTGGATCACGACCACGAGGAGCACGCACCAGACCCGCGCGAGGTCGACGACGAGGTCGCGGCGGGCGAGGAATGCTGCGCGGGCATCGCCGTCGACGTCGACGGCGCCCTTCGGGTCGGACATCCGACCATCATGCCGGGTGCACGGGCCGCGCGACGTCGCCGGCGGGGACCTGTGGACGGCGCGCATGCCAGACTCGATCACATGAGCATCTGGTTCGGCGAGCCCTCCCTCGACTGGGCGAACTCGCGTCGCGACGGCACCCTCCTCCACGAGCTCGGCATCGAGATGACCGAGCTCACCGACGGTTCGCTGAAGGGCCGGATGCCGGTCGACGGCCGCACGCGCCAGCCGGGCGGGGTGCTGCACGGCGGGGCATCCGTCGCCTTCGCCGAGAGCCTCGCGAGTTGGGGCTCCACGTTCACGGTCGACCCGGCCACGAGCTACTGCGTCGGCATGGAGATCAACGCCAACCACGTGCGCCCGGTCGCCGAGGGGTGGGTCTACGGTGAGGCGACGCCGATCTCGCGAGGCCGCACCACGCAGGTGTGGGACATCAGGATCACGGATGCCGCGGGCCGGCTCGTGTGCGTCTCGCGCTGCACCATGGCCGTGCTGGCCAAGCCGTCGGAGTACTGAGGCCCGCGCCGCGGGCGCGGGCACGGGCCGCGGGAATATCGTGGGCGTGTGAAGCCCTTCGTCCTCCTCGCCACGCGCGCCGAGGACCAGCCTGCCGACGAGGAGTATGCGCTGTTCCTCCGTCACTCCGGTCTCGACGAGCGCGACCTCATCCGGGTGCGGCTCGAGGCGGAGCCCATGCCCGACTTCGACCTGGCCGGGCTGTCGGGCTTCTTCGTCGGCGGCGGCCCGTTCAACGCCTCCGATCCGCCCGAGCGGAAGTCGCCGGTGCAGCAGCGGGTCGAAGCCGAGTTCGACGCGCTGCTCGATGAGGTCGTGGCGCGCGACTTCCCCTTCCTGGGCGCCTGCTACGGCGTCGGCACCCTCGGCGTGCACCAAGGCGCGCCGATCGATCGCACCTACGCCGAGCCGATCAGCGTCGTGCCGGTCACGCTGACCGAGGCTGCGGCATCCGACCCGATCCTCGCCGGGATGCCGACGACGTTCAACGCGTTCGTCGGGCACAAGGAGGCCATCCGCGCACTGCCCGCCTCGGCGACCCTGCTCGCCTCGTCGCCGACCTGCCCGGTGCAGATGTTCCGGGTGGGCGCGAACGTGTACGCGACGCAGTTCCACCCCGAGCTCGACGTCGACGCGATCACCGTGCGCATCCACGCCTATGCGAACCACGGATACTTCCCGGCGGACGAGCTCGAGCCGACGCTCGCCGCGGTGCGTCGTGCGGAGGTGTCGCATCCGAGCCGGATGCTGCGGTCCTTCGTCGAGCGTCACGCCCGGTAGCGGCATCCGCCCACTGCGTCACCGAGCCCACCGACCGCGCGATGTTGCGGCATCCGCTCAGCTGAGCAGGAGGTGCCGTTCAGGCGGCTCACACGCGCGCGTGTGGGAGGATGGATCGTCCTGCTCGGACGCTCAACCCACCCCCACGAGGAGCCCTAGCTCGCATGTGCGGCATCGTCGGCATCGTCTCCACCGAGCCCGTCAACCAGCAGATCTACGACAGCCTCCTGCTGCTGCAGCACCGGGGGCAGGACTCCACCGGCATCGCCACCGCCGACGGGCCCGTCTTCCACATGACGAAGCAGCGCGGCCAGGTGCGCGAGGCCTTCCGCACGCGCGACATGCGCTCGCTGCTCGGCAACATGGGCCTCGGCCACGTGCGGTACACCACGAAGGGCGCGGCCGAGCGCGAGGAGGAGGCGCAGCCGTTCTACGTGAACGCGCCGTACGGCATCATCCTCGTGCACAACGGCAACCTGACGAACACGCGTGAGCTCTCGAGCGACCTGTTCAACATCGACCGCCGCCACGTGAACTCCACGAGCGACACCGAGATGCTGCTCAACGTGCTCGCGACCGAGCTCCAGGGGCAGATCACCGGTCTCGACCTCGACCCCGACCAGGTGTTCGCCGCGGTCGAGCAGGTGCACGAGCGCGTCGAGGGTTCCTACGCGGTCATCTCGCTCATCGCCGGCTACGGCCTGCTGGCGTTCCGCGACCCCTACGGCATCCGGCCGCTCATCCTCGGCAAGCGCGTGACCGAGGCCGGCAAGGACGAGTGGATCGTGGCATCCGAATCGCTCGTGCTCGAGAACGGCGACTACGAGATCGTGCGCGACGTGTTGCCGGGCGAGGCGATCTTCATCACCCTCGACGGGCGGATGATCTCTCGGCAGTGCGCGAAGAACCCGCGCCTCGTGCCGTGCTCGTTCGAGTACGTCTACCTCGCCCGCCCCGACTCCGTCATGAACGGCATCTCGGTCTACGAGGCACGGCTGCGCATGGGCGACCGCCTGGCGACCACCATCGAGACCCACATGGACAAGGGCGACATCGACGTCGTCATGCCCATCCCCGACTCGTCGCGGCCCGCTGCGATGCAGGTCGCCCAGAAGCTCGGCATCGAGTACCGCGAGGGCTTCTACAAGAACCGCTACGTCGGCCGCACGTTCATCATGCCGGGGCAGGCGCAGCGCCGCCGCTCGGTGCGCCAGAAGCTCAACGCCATGGGCACCGAGTTCAAGGGCAAGAACATCCTCATCGTCGACGACTCGATCGTGCGCGGCACGACCTCGAAGGAGATCGTCGAGATGGCCCGCGCGGCCGGCGCCAACAAGGTCACGTTCACCTCGGCGGCTCCCCCGGTGCGCTACCCGCACGTGTACGGCATCAACATGCCGAGCCGCCAGGAGCTCGTCGCGCACGGGCGTAAGATCCCCGAGATCGCGCGCGAGCTGAACGCCGACCACATGATCTACCAGGAGGTCGCCGACCTGCAGGCCGCGATCACCCAGGGCACCTCGATCGACCAGCTCGACCTCTCGTGCTTCACCGGCGAGTACGTCACGGGCACGGTCACCGAGGAGTACCTCGAGTGGGTGGAGAAGACCCAGCTCAGCTGACCGGATGCCGCGGGCGGCGTGTCCCGGGCGATCCGGTCGTGGCCCCGGCCGTACGCGACGTCGGTGGCCCGGGCCAGACTGACCGCATGGGATTCACTCGCCTCGGCAGCGTGCGCACCCCGGTGCTCGAGATCGCCTACGCGGAGGCGGGTCCGCCCGACGGGCCGGTCGCGGTGCTCTCGCACGGGTTCCCCTACGACGTGCGGGCCTACGACGAGGTCGCCGACCGGCTCGCGGCATCCGGGATGCGCGTGATCGCGCCCTACCTGCGCGGGTACGGCCCGACCCGCTTCACGGATGCCGCGACGATGCGGTCGGGCGAGCAGGCGGCGCTCGCCCAGGACCTCCTCGACCTGATCGACGCGCTCGGCCTCGACCGGCCGATCGTCGGCGGCTACGACTGGGGCGGCCGCGCGTCGTGCCTCGTCGCGGCAGTGCACCCCGACCGTGTCGGCGGCCTCGTCACGGTCGGCGGCTACAACGTGTTCGGCGCCGGCTTCGGCCAGGAGCCGGCCCTGCCCGAGTGGGAGCGCACGTACTGGTACCAGTACTACTTCCATTCGGAGCGGGGGCGTCGCGGGCTCGAACGGTATCGGCGTGAACTCTGCGAACTGCTGTGGACGACGTGGTCGCCCGAGTGGGCCGGCGCTGCTGCGGCGTTCGCGTCGAGCGCGCCCAGTCTCGACAACCCCGACTTCGTCGATGTCGTGATCCACTCCTACCGGCAGCGCTACGGGCTGGCACCCGGCGATCCGCGCTACGCCGGCCTCGAGGCGGCGGCCTCCGCCGAGCCGCCCATCACGGTGCCGACCGTCGTGCTCGAGAGCGGGGCCGACGGCGTCGGCGGGCC
>NZ_WJSP02000600.1 GCF_009720255.1 Agromyces humi
TGCCCCGACGGTGGCCTGCACGGCGAGGAGCCGTTCGACCGCATCGGACAGCGGGAAGCCGCCGTTCAGCACGATGCCCGAGATCGACGGGAACGTGGCCGAGGTGTGCGCCGTGAGCACGCCGAGCAGCACCTCACTGCGGTCACGACGATCGAGCCGACCGGCCCGTTCTGGGAGGCCGAGCCCGAGCACCAGGACTACCTGGAGCGCATGCCGTGGGGCTACACGTGCCATGCGCGCCGACGCCTGGCTCGAGCTCCGCAGCTAGCCACATGCGAAGCCCCGAGACGGCAAGCATTTTGGCTTGATGCGCACTCCTGAGGAGTATGAGCACATCAACTTCGGCGACGCCTACTGGAACTCCGAGCCCTCGTTTGGAGGGCCGAGCTCGTCGAGTCGTTCACGTCGCTCGAACCGTGGATGGTCGCCGGCGCGCTCGTCGCGCCGCTCGTGATCGCCGCGCTCTGCTCCGTCTTCGCCCCCGGCTGGCGTCGAGGCGTGCTGGCGCTCGGCACCGTCCTGCTCGGCTACGCGACCGCCGTCGCGGCGTCGCACCTGTCGGTGGCCGCCGTGGGCGCCGAATCAGTGCCGGTCTGGGCCGGCGCGGGCATGAGCCTCGCGTGGCTCGGCCTGGTGCTCGCAGCGACCGCCGCACTCGATGCGCTTCGGCGGGCCGCCGGTGCGATCGGATGGTTCGTGGCGGCGTTCGGCCTCGCAGCGGTGCTGCCGCTCTCGTACGCCATCGCGGTGGACGACGTTCCGCTCGCGCCCGCGACCGAGCGAGCCCTGCCCGCCTACGTCGTGGCCCAGGCCGAGAACGACCCCCGGGTGACCACGCTGCTCATGCAGCCGCAGTCCGACGGCGGCATGCGCTCCACGCTGGAGCGGGGGATCGGGCGGACCCTCGACGACCAGTCGACCCTCGCGCAGACCAGGACACGACCCACGACCGACCAGGCCCAGCTGGCCGAGGTCGCGGGCAACCTCGCGTCCCGCAGCGGGTTCGATCCCGAAGCCGCGATGCGCGAGTTCGGGGCCTCGTTCGTGCTGCTGGCACCGGCTCCCGGCGAGGGGCGCGAGGAGATCCAGACCGAGGCCAGGGCGCGGACGGCGCTCGACGCCAACGCGGCGCTCGTCCCAGTCGGCGAGACGGAGTACGGCACCCTCTGGCGATTCGCCGGCGCCGAGCCCGATGCGGCGGCGGCGCAGATCCCGGCCGACGCCGGCGGCTGGCTGGCCGGACTCATCACCGCGGTGCAGATCATCGTCATCGCCGGCACGCTCCTCCTCTCCATTCCCACGGGTGCCGGACGCGAGGCGGATCGACGCCCCGTGCGCGTGCTCCGCACCATGCGAGACTCGTCGCCGGCGTTCGCTGCGTGAGGGCGACGTCGTGGCGTTCGACCCCCGCGAGGTGTCGCTCATCCCCGGCTGCTCGTCACCAACCACGACGCCTTCACCTATTTCATCGACGCGTACGGGCTGACGTTCGTCGGCAGCGTCATCCCGAGCTTCGACGACAATGCGGAACCGAGCGCTGCCGAGATCGACGCG
>NZ_WJSP02000601.1 GCF_009720255.1 Agromyces humi
GCCGCCGGTCGCGACCCGTCGACGATCACCCGCACGCTGTCGCTCGACGCCGAGGCGCGCTACAGCCTCGCAAGCGTGGGCGCGTTCGAGGACGCCGTCGGCCGGGCCGCCGAACTCGGCTACACCGACGTCGTCGTGCACTGGCCACGGGAGCGCGGCCTGTACGCCGCCGACGAGTCGGTGCTCGACGAGGTCGCCTCGCGCCTGCCCGCCCTGCGTTGACGAAGGTCCGAGCCGGTGCGGGCGATAGCCTGATTCCCATGCCCGCGCCCCGTTCCAAGCCGCTGCTCGCCTGGGAGCCGCTCCCGTTCCTCGTGCTGGTCGGGCTGCTGCTGCTCACCGGGTGGATCCGCCCAGACGGCCCGCCGGCGGCGTTCTGGCTGCTCGTGGTGCTCGTGCTCGCGGCGCTCGCCTGGCTCGTCGTGTCGCTCGTTCGCGCGAGCCGCCGTGCCAACCCCGACCAGTGGGGCGACCTCTCGACGCTCGACGGCCTCGACGTCCTCGACGCGCCGCACCGGGACCGTGAGGTGCGCACGGTCGTGCCGGTCGAGGACGCGAATCGCCACCAGGCTGCGATCGAGTTGGCCCGCCTGTACGGCGGGACCGAGCAGCACGCCGTGCTCGTCCCGCGCGCCAACCGCTGGCTCTCGCGTCGCTACCGCATCGGCGTGCAGCTCGTGGGCGGCGATCGTCCGCGTCACGCCGGCTTCCTCGGCACGGCGGCGGCCGACCGCTGGGTCGAACTGCTCGACGGGCTCCGCGAGCGCGGCACGTTCGTACGGGTGCCCGCGATCATCGTCGGCGACTCGCGGCCGCACAAGGTCGACCTCGACCTCAGCGGGCTCGACGCGCTCGAGGCGTGACGCCGAGCCGGCGGCATCCGTCGACGCAGCAGCCGATCAGCGCTCGGTCTGCGACGAGGTCATCGCCTGCTCGGTCTCCTGCTGCGCGAGCTCGGCCCGCACCGCGTCCATGTCGAGGGCACGCACCTGCGAGATCAGGTCGTCGAGCATGGGACGGGGCAGGGCGCCCGCCTGGGCGAACACGCCGATGCCGTCCTTGAACGCCATGATCGTGGGGATCGACGTGATGTTCATGGCGGCGGCGAGCTGCTGCTGGTCCTCGGTGTCGACCTTCGCGAAGGTGAAGTCGGGGTTCGCCTCGGACGCCGCCTCGTAATTGGGAGCGAACTGCATGCAGGGGCCGCACCAGCCGGCCCAGAAGTCGACGAAGACGGTGCCGCCCTCGAGGATCGTCCGCTCGAAGTTGTCGATGGTCAGCGCCACGGTAGCCATCCGTCCACCCTACGACGGGTCGCTGCGCACCCGCCCGGTGTTCGCTGTGGGCGACCTGGGTCCCGGATGCCGCGGCGTCGACGCGCGAGGGGGCCGACGACGCTATCGTGATCACGTGGTCGCTTTCGGAGGAGCGCTGGGATCGTTCCGACGGCGTGGCCCGTCGCCCGACGCGTCGGAGACGGCGGATGCCGCGACCGCTGCGCGTGCCCGCGACGCGGCGATCCCCGACCTCGACTGGCGCGCCTTCC
>NZ_WJSP02000602.1 GCF_009720255.1 Agromyces humi
GGGCGCCGACGCCGTCAAGGTCGGCGTGGGCCCCGGCTCGATCTGCACCACGCGCGTCGTCGCCGGCGTGGGCGTGCCCCAGGTGACGGCCGTGTACGAGGCCTCCAAGGCGACGAAGCCGGCCGGCGTGCCGCTCATCGCGGACGGCGGCCTGCAGTACTCGGGCGACATCGCGAAGGCGCTCGTCGCGGGCGCCGACACGGTCATGCTCGGCTCGCTCCTCGCGGGCACGGCCGAGAGTCCGGGCGAACTCGTCTTCCAGAACGGCAAGCAGTTCAAGACGTACCGCGGCATGGGCTCGCTCGGCGCGCTGCAGACCCGCGGCAAGAAGACCTCCTACTCGAAGGACCGCTACTTCCAGGCGGATGTCCCCTCCGACGACAAGCTCATCCCCGAGGGCATCGAGGGCCAGGTGCCGTTCCGAGGCCCGCTCTCGGCGGTGGCGTACCAGCTCATCGGCGGACTCCGCCAGTCGATGTTCTACGTCGGTGCGCGCACCGTCGAGGAGCTCAAGGCGAAGGGGCGCTTCGTGCGCATCACCCCGGCCGGGCTCAAGGAGTCGCATCCCCACGACGTGCAGATCGTCGTGGAGGCGCCGAACTACACGCGCTGACGGTCAGCGCGGCGCTCTCATCTCAGCGCCGCGCCTCGGCGAGCCGCTGCACCGCCTCGTCGAGGACCTCGGGCGTGCACGCGAAGTTGAGCCGGGCGTACCCGCGCCCGGCGACGGCACCGAACCTGGGCCCGTTGGCGAGGGCGACCCGGGCGTGCTCCAACGCGTACGCGGCGGGGTCGTCGCCCCAGCCGAGCGCGGTGAGGTCGAGCCAGGCGAGATACGTGGCATCCGGCATCCGGTATCGCACGCCGGGCAACTCGTCGGCGACGAGGTCGGCGAGCAGCCGGCGGTTGTCGTCGAGGCTCGCGAGCACGCCGTCGAGCCACGGGCCGCCCTCGCGGAACGCGGCGATCGTCGCGATCGCGCCGAACTGGCTCGTGCGCCACTCCACCTCGTACGGCAGGGTGGCGCGCACCCGGTCGCCGCGCTCGCTCGCGGTGACGATGAGCGCGGTCTTGAGCCCCGCGAGGTTGAAGGCCTTGGTGGCCGCGGTGACGGCGATGCCGTGCTCGCGCGCCGCATCCGACACCGTGAGGAACGGCGTGTACGGCGTGCCGGGCTGCGCGAGCGGGCCATGCACTTCGTCGGACACGATGGTCGCGTCGTGGCGGGCGGCGATCTCGGCCAGTGCGGCCAGCTCGGCGGCATCCGGGATCGTGCCCGTCGGGTTGTGCGGATTGCAGAGCAGCATCGCCCGCGCGCCGGCCGCGAACGCCGCGTCGATCCCGTCGAGGTCGAGCGACCAGCCCTCGTCGATGCCGCCGAGGAGCGGCACCTCGACCACGGTGGCCCCTGCTTCGGGCAGCAGGTCGAAGAACGGGTGGTAGACCGGCGGCGTGATGATGACGCCGTCGCCGGGCCGCGTGACGCGGCGGAGCACCTCGACGTTGCCGAGGCTCACGTCGGCGGTGCAGGTGACGCGCGCCG
>NZ_WJSP02000603.1 GCF_009720255.1 Agromyces humi
CGCCTCATCGGCAACGTCGAGGTCGGCCGCGACATCACGGTCGACGAGCTGCGCGAGCGCTACGACGCGGTCGTCTTCGCGACCGGCGCACTGCGGGTCCTCGAGATGTTCACGGGCGCGGCCGTGATCGCGCCGTAGCCGGCAGGATGGGTTCCGCCGCCGAAGCCCGGGCTCCTCCCCTTGCGGCCCTTGGGATTCGGAACCCTGATGTGGGCGCCGTTCCGGACGCTCCGGCGCAACCCCGCCCCGACGTTCGGCAGCGGGCTGATCGTGCAGCTCGTCTCCGTGGCCGCCACCGCCGCCGTCGTCGTGCCGTTCCTCGGGTTGACCATGTCGCGCCTCGAGGGCTCGACCGGCGCCGATGCCGACGCCATCCTCTCAGGGGCCGTCGGCGGGTTCCTCCTGCTCTCGCTCGTGCCCCTGCTCCTGTCGATCGTCGCGAGCGCGTTCCTGCAGGGCGTCATGGTCGTCGACGTGGCGACCGGCACCGTCGGCGACCGGCTCGGCTTCGGCGCCCTGTGGCGCCGTGCGGCATCCCGCATCTGGCCCCTCATCGGGTGGACGCTCCTCGTCGCCGCCGCGCTCCTCGTCGCCTTCGGCGTGATCGTCGGGGTGGTCGTCCTCGCCGCCGTGTCGACCTCGTCGCCGGTGGGGCTCGTCATCGGCATCGTCGTCGGCCTGCTCCTCGGCCTCGGGCTCCTGGTGGCCGGCTTCTGGATCGGCGTGAAGCTCGCGATCGTGCCGAGCATCATCGTGCTCGAACAGGTGGGCATCCGCGCCGCCGTCGCGCGGTCGTGGCGGCTCACCGACGGCGCGTACTGGCGCACGTTCGGCGTGCTCATGCTCGTCGCCGTCGTCCTCAACGTGGCCGCGCAGGTCGTCGTGCAGCCGGTGTCGATCGTCGGCACGATCCTGGCCGTGCTCGTCGACCCGTCGGGCACCGGTGCGGCCGTCGCCGTCACCGTGGTCACGACGATCGTCACGCTGGTCCTCTCACTGCTCATCGGAGCCATCACGGCGGTGGTCCAGGCGGCCCTCGTGGCCGTGATCTACATCGACCTCCGGATGCGGCGCGAAGGCCTCGACCTCGAGCTCCAGCGCTACGTCGAGCTGCGCGAGGCGGGCCGGCCGACAGAAGACCCGTATCGGGTGCCGGCCGGGTACGCCCCGCGTGGAAGCGAACCTCCGGCCGCGTGGTCCTGACCGTCCTGTTCGAACCACTGGACCCCGACGCGCCCGAGGCGCGCCGGTGGCTCGAGGACGAGCTGGCGAAGCCCGAGTACCGCGCCGCCCAGCCGACGCCGTTCGACCTCGCCATGCAGCAGGTCCGCGACTGGTTCGTGAGTCTCTTCGAGGGGGCGGCCGGGGTCCCGGCGCCAGTCCTGGTGCGGCTCCTCGTCATCACGGTGGTGGTGGTCGTGGTGATCGGCCTCCTGGTCTTCGGCCTGCCGCGCCTGCGACGTCGGCAGCGGCCGGCCGCCCCGCTCTTCGACGACTACGACCGTCGCGACCTGGCCGCCCTCCGCGCGGCGGCC
>NZ_WJSP02000604.1 GCF_009720255.1 Agromyces humi
GCCGTGGCCATGGGCGCGTGGATGCCGAGCGTGGCCCGCGTCGTCGAGGCCGCGCCGCCGCCGAAGCCGACGAGCACCCCGGCCGCACCCGTGCGCATGAGGTGCAGGGCGGCGGTGTAGGTCGCGGCACCGCCGACGATCACCGGCACGTCGAGCTCGTAGATGAACTTCTTGAGGTTCAGCGGCTCCTGGTTCTTCGAGACGTGCTCGGCCGAGACCGTCGTGCCGCGGATCACGAACAGGTCGACGCCCGCCGCGACCACGGTCTCGTAGAGCTCCTGGGTGCGCTGCGGTGAGAGCGCGCCCGCGACCGTGACGCCCGCCGCGCGGATCTCGGCGAGCCGAGCCGTGACGAGGTCGGGCTTGATCGGCTCGGCGTAGAGCTGCTGCATCCGCTCGGTCGCCTGCTCGGGCGCGAGGTTGCGGATCTCGGCGAGCACGGGCTCGGGGTCCTCGTAGCGGGTCCAGAGGCCCTCGAGGTCGAGCACGCCCAGGCCGCCGAGCTCGCCCATCATGATCGCCGTGCGAGGCGAGACGACCGAGTCCATCGGCGCGGCGAGGAAGGGGAGGTCGAACTGGTACGCGTCGATCGACCAGCCGACCGAGACGTCCTCGGGGTCGCGCGTCCGCCGGCTCGGCACGATGGCGATGTCGTCGAACGCGTAGACGCGGCGGCCCCGCTTTGAGCGGCCGATCTCGATCTCCTGGGTCACCCCTCAACCCTAGCGAACGGGCCAGGCGCCGCCCGCAGGCGCCCGCCGCGCTCGGACGGGGCCGCCGGCGGGCAAGACGCTCAGCGCTCGCGCACGACCCGCGCCTCGTCCCACACGGGCGCATCCGTCTCGACGACCTCGCCGTCGGAGCGGAACACCACGAACCGGTCGAAGCTGCGCGTGAACCACCGGTCGTGCGTGACCGCGACCACGGTGCCGTCGAACCGCACGAGCGCGTCCTCGAGCGCCTGTGCCGAGACGAGGTCGAGGTTGTCGGTCGGCTCGTCGAGCAGCAGCAGGGTGACGCCCGAGAGCTCGAGCAGCAGGATCTGCAGGCGCGCCTGCTGGCCGCCCGACAGCGACTCGAACCGCTGCTGGGCGGATGCCGCGAGCCCGTACCGGTCGAGGGCCGAGCTCGCCGCCTCGCGGGCCATGCCGTCTCGGTTCGCGTCGCCGCGATGCAGGATGTCGAGGAGGGTCCGCAGTCGCGCGGGCGATCCGCATTGCTCGCCCGGTCCTTCGCACAGTCCCATGGTGCGTGCCATCCCACGGAGCGCCGCCGCGCTAGTGGACGAGGTGTTCCATTCGACCCGGGCTGGTTCGTGGTCAACGAGCATGGCGTTCGCCCGCAGCTGCGAGACGACCCGCGGGGGGCTGGCACCGAACGGAAGAAGCACGCCGCGAGGTCGTCGTCGAACATGACGACGCCGATCGGCCGTTCCCGCTCGACGCCGTGCCGCGGCATCAACGTCGAGATCACGACCCGTGACATCGCGCGGAGCCCCGACCTTCGGCGCGCCGGTGGGCTGTG
>NZ_WJSP02000605.1 GCF_009720255.1 Agromyces humi
GGTGCTCGACGGCTCATCCCGTGCCTCGACGATCATCGCCCTGCGGCTGCTCGCGGCCGCCGGCGCCGTCGACGATGCCGCCGTCGATGACGTGCAGACCGAGCTCGACCTGTGGGTCATGGGCGGCCACGACATCAGCTCCACTCCGTTGGCGCAACACGCCCAGGCGCTCGCCGACTCGGGCATGATCCCGCAGCGCTACGTGACCGCCGCGCTGCCCGCACTGGAGCAGGCCGATGCCGAGATCCGGCCGGGCTACCACCCCGCGAGCCACGCGGGGACCCAGGCCGAGGCCGTGGCGCGGCTGGCCGGCGACATCACCGCGTTCCGCGACCGGCACGGACTCGACCACGTCGTCGTCATCGACGTCTCATCGACCGAGCCCATCGCCGCCGACCGCCCCGAGTTCCACGACGCCGCCCTCCTCACGCAGGTGCTCGCGGACTCGGTCGAGCCGGTGCTGCCGCCGAGCTCGATCGCCGCGCTCGCCGCGATCGAGTCCGGCAGCGCCTACGCCTGCTTCACCCCGTCGACCGGACTCTCACTGCCGGCCCTGCGCGCACTCGCCGCGCATCGCGGCATCCCGGTGGCCGGCCAGGACGGCAAGACGGGTGAGACGCTGATCCGCACGGCGCTCGCCCCCATGTTCGGTGCACGCGGCATGCACGTGCAGTCGTGGGCGGGCGCGAACCTGCTCGGAGGCGGCGACGGTGCCACGCTCGCGGACCCGGAGGCCGTGCAGAGCAAGCTCGTGTCGAAGACCCGCGGACTCCGCAGCCTCGTCGGCGACCACGTCGTCGCCCCGCTGCACATCGACAACGTTCCCGACCTCGGCGACATCAAGACGGCATGGGACCACGTCAACGCCGAAGGCTTCCTCGGTTCGCGCATCACCCTGCAGACCATCTGGAGCGCCTACGACTCGATGCTCGCCGCCCCCCTCGTGCTCGACCTCGCCCGCCTCCTCGCGCTGGCGGATGCCGCGGACGCCGGCGGCGTCGTGCCGGAGCTCGGCTTCTTCTTCAAGGATCCCTGGGACAGCGACGTGCACGACTTCGGACGCCAGACCACCGCGCTCGTCGACTGGGCCCAGGCCACCGGTGCACGCGTCGCTGGGGCGCCGGTCACCGCACGGGTCGCGCGGTGACCACCGTCGGCGACGTCCTCGAACTGGTGCGTGCGCCCGCCGCGCTCACCGTGATCGGCGACACGATGGTGGGCGGGTATGCCGGGGGAGGGCGCCTCGCCGGTCGGCGCTGGCTCCTGCCGCTCGCCTCCGTGTTCCTCTACAGCGGCGGCATGGCCCTGAACGACTACGCCGACCGGCGCCTCGACGCGGTCGAGCGGCCCGAGCGGCCCATCCCATCGGGGCGGATCTCGCCGCGGCGCGCGCTCGGCGTCGCGGTCGCCGTCCGACCGAGGCACCGTAGAACCTGCCACAGCACTCGGTCGCGAGGACGACCCCGACTGCAGCGAGGCGAAGTGGTTCGGCGCCGATGGTGCGGATCGCAGGCCG
>NZ_WJSP02000606.1 GCF_009720255.1 Agromyces humi
TGGGGGCGACGCCCGCGACGGTGTCCGCGCTCGCCGTGATCGAGTCGGCGGTGCTCGCGCTCGTCGGCGCGGTCGCGGGCGTGGCGGTGTACCTCGCCATCGTGCCGCTGCTCGGGCTCATCGAGTTCCGCGGCGAGCCGCTCGGGGCATCCGGAGTGCTGCTTCCGTGGTGGGCGCTCGTGGCCGTCCCGTTCGCGATCGCCGCGCTCGCCGCGCTGAGCGCCGTGCTGGGGCTTCGGCAGGTGGTCATCTCACCGCTGGGCGTGCGCACCCGTCAGGAGGCGCCGCGGTTGCACTGGGTGCGAGCGGTCGTGGCCGTCGTCGTGGTCGCGCTCGCGTTCGGCGTGATGTCGGTGCTGCAGGTCGCAGGCAGCGTGATGGTGATCCTCGCCATGCTCGCGTTCGGGTTCGGCGCCTCGCTCGCGGTGCTCAACCTGGTGGGCCCGTGGGTGATCCGGCTCGTCGCCAAGGGGCAGGCGAAGCGCGCGAAGACGCCGGGCAGGCTGCTCGCCGCGCGCACGGTGCTCGAGTCGCCCAAGGGCGCGTGGCGTCAGGTGGGCGGGGTGGCGATGACGAGCTTCATGGCGGTCTTCGCGGGCACCGGCGTCGCCGTGCTCGACGCGCTCGGCACCGGCGGCGACGCCGACTCCGAGGTGCTCATGGCGGACATCCGCACCGGCATCCTCATCACCGTGATCGGCTCGTTCCTCATGGTCGCGTGCTCGGTGGGCGTCAACCAGGCCGCCGGCATCCTCGACCGCGGGGAGCTCTACCGCAGCCTCGACATGCTCGGCATGCCGGTCGGCACGATGGATGCCGCGCGCCGCCGTTCGGTGATGTCGCCGCTGCGCATCACCGCCATCGGCTCGGCCGTCACCGCCGCCGTCGTGATGCTGCCGCTGACGGGCATCACCCTCATCGTCGCGCCCGCGTCGCTGCTCGTCATCGCGGGCGTGCTGGCCGTCGGGATCGGCATCGTGTGGCTGGGCCTGCTCTCCACGCGGCCGGTGCTCGTGCGCGCCGCAACAGGGTGAGCGCGGGCGGGTTGCGCGGGTACGCTCGATGCATGACTGACGGGCTGATCGACGACCGGGACGCCGCGATGAGCGAGTTGCTCGGCATCCGGTCGAGCATCGACAACATCGACGCGGCCCTCATCCACCTGCTCGCGGAGCGCTTCAAGTTCACGCAGCAGGTCGGACGGCTGAAGGCGGCCCACGGACTGCCGCCGAGCGATCCCGAGCGCGAGAAGCGGCAGATCGCCCGGCTGCGGGCGCTCGCGGTGGACGCGCACCTCGACCCCGCGTTCGCCGAGAAGTGGTTCAACTTCGTGGTCGCCGAGGTCATCCAGCACCATGAGGAGCTCGCCGGCAACGGCGGCGCCGGCGACGGCCTGTGACCTGGTATCCCCTCCCGCTCCCGCCGCAGTCCGGGCGGCGGTACCTCGTCACCGGCGCGAACGCCGGCCTCGGGTTCTTCACCGCGGCGCGCCTCGCCGGCGCG
>NZ_WJSP02000607.1 GCF_009720255.1 Agromyces humi
CTGGCGGCATCCGTGGCCCCGACGCTCGCGTTCGTCGCGGGCCACCGCATGGCGAAGGCGGCACTCGAGGCGGCCGTGCTCGACGCGGAGCTGCGCGCGCAGGGCCGCTCGATGGGCGAGCTGTTCGGCGCGACCCGCGACTGGGTCGACTGCGGCGTGTCGGTCGGCATCGCACCGACCCTCGAGGAGCTGCTCGACGAGGTCACCGGCTACGTCGAGGAGGGCTACCGCCGCATCAAGCTCAAGATCAAGCCCGGCTGGGACCTCGTGCCCGTGGGTGCCGTGCGCGAGCTGCTCGGGCCGGCCGGGCTCCTGCAGGTCGACGCGAACACCGCCTACACGGCCGACGACATCCCGCTGCTCGCCGAGCTCGACGCGTTCGGCCTGCTCCTCATCGAGCAGCCGTTCGCCGAGGAGGACCTCGCCACGCACGTGCGCCTGGCCGAGGCGTGCGAGACGCCGGTGTGCCTCGACGAGTCCATCCTCGACGTCACCACCGCGGTCGACGCGATCGATCGCGGCGCCACGAGCGTGGTGAACATCAAGCCGGGCCGCATGGGCGGCTACCTCGAGGCGCTGCGCGTGCACGATGCGTGCCGCGCGCTCGACGTGCCGGTCTGGTGCGGCGGCATGCTCGAGACGGGGGTCGGCCGTGCGGCGAACGTCG
The DNA here is from genome assembly GCF_009720255.1 of Agromyces humi. GTDB lineage: Bacteria > Actinomycetota > Actinomycetes > Actinomycetales > Microbacteriaceae > Agromyces > Agromyces humi. Next base: position 668 of record NZ_WJSP02000607.1, read on the forward strand.
CGCTCGCGGCACTGCCGGGCTTCACCCTGCCGGGCGACACCTCGGCGTCGGCCCGCTACTTCGCCGAGGACGTCACCGAGCCGTTCGTGCTCGGCGACCCCGCCGGCGAGCATCGCGGGCAGCTTCGGGTGCCGGATGCCACGGGCACGGGCGTGACCCTGCGCGAGGAGCTCGTGCGGGGCTGGGCGACGCGCCCGCCCGTCGTGCTCACCGCAGGGTGAGCGCGAGCTCGCCGATCGCCGCGGCAGACGCCGCCAGGCGCGGGTCGTCGTCGATGGCGAACCATGTCGACGAGAGCGCGCACCAGGCGACGAGCCAGTCGGCCAGTCGTGCCGGCTCGAACCCCGTCGACGCCACGACGACGCCGAACTGCCGTTCGAGCCGACCGGGTTCGAGCGCGCGTTCGTGCGACGGGTTGCAGAGCAGGTTGCAGACGTCGAACGCCGGGTCGCCCAGGAGCCCCTTCGGGTCGATCGCGAGCCACCCGCGCTCGCCGAAGTCGAGCACGTTGCCGTGATGGAGGTCGCCGTGCAGCACGACGGGGTCGCGCGGGTCGGCGAGGAGCCGCTCGGCGACGTCGGCGCCCCGGCGATGGAAGGCGCCCAGCTCGCGGCCCTGCGAGAACAGGTGACGGAACCAGGTCGAGAGGTCGACCAGCTCGGGCGGATCGTCGGCGTCCAACACGTCGGCGGATGCCGCGTGGATCCGCGCGGCGGCATCGCAGATGATCCGCGTCGCCTCGTCGTCCTGCCCGGCCTCGACCATGGCCACGAGGTCGCGGCGGCCGGTGGCCCGCTCGAGGAGCACGGCCGCCCCGTTGCGCTCGATCACCCGCG
>NZ_WJSP02000608.1 GCF_009720255.1 Agromyces humi
TCGGTCGGCGCCGTGCCGCTGAGGACCGGCACTGACCTCGTCGAGGCGGATCATGGCTGCGACCAGGGCGAGTGCGTCCCTGGTCGCAGCCACCGCCGTGCTCGTTTCGCTCTGCGCCTGCGTCAGTGCATCGGGCGGCATCGCGACCAGCACGCCGGCGCCCGCGACCGGCGCTCCCGAGGTCACGGTTCGTCCGTCGACCCCGGCGCCGACGGTACCGGCGGTGCCACGCAGATCGGCGGCACTCGAGGACAACCGGCCGGTCCTGCCGCCGGTGCCGGATCGGATCGAGATCCCCGACCTCGGCATCGACGTCACGGTGCGCCCGGTCGGGCTCGACGACCAGGGCCGCATGGGCCTGTTCGACGATCCGTCGATCGCCGCCTGGTACCAGTGGGGCCCGGCGCCCGCGAGCCCCGCGGGCTCGACGGTCATCGCCGCCCACGTCGACTCCCTCGAATACGACCTGCTGCCGTTCGCTCGCCTGAAGGACGCGGTGGCCGGCACGCAGGTCGTCGTGACGGATGCCGCCGGCACGCGTCATCCGTATGCCGTGCAGTCCGTGCAGGTCGTCGAGAAGGCCGACGTGGACTGGAACGCGGCGTTCGACCGCGCCGGCCCGCCGCGACTCACGCTCGTGACGTGCGGCGGTGAGTTCGACGACGAGAACCGCCGCTACCTCAGCAATCTCGTGCTGACCGCCACCCCGGCCGGGTGAGCGTGGGGGATCGATATGCTGGTCGAAGCACGGCAGGACATGGTCGCCACCCGGGTGCAGCAGGCAACGGCTCTCGGGGTGCGGCCCCGACGATCGCGAAGAGGTGAGCGTCAGCTGGGCGATGCAGTGGCTCCCCGATCGGTCGACGATCAGGCCCTCGCGGCCGCCTTCGCCGCGGGTGACGAATGGGCCCTTCGCGAGGCGTACGCCCGCTGGTCGCCGCTCGTGTTCCGGCTGGCGCTGCGATCACTCGGTGACCGTACGGATGCCGAGGACGTGACGCAGCAGGTGTTCATCTCCGCCTGGCGCACGCGCTCGGGCTTCGACGACTCGCGCTCGGCGCTCAGCGCCTGGATCGTCGGGATCACGCGTCACCGCATCGCCGACGCGCACGAGGCGCGGTCGCGTACGCGGCGACTCGAGGAGGCGCTCGTGGCCGAGGCATCCGCTCGGCCGGCGGCTGTCGACGACGTGGCCGACCGGGTGATGGTCGCCGAGGAGCTGGACCGGCTCGAGCCGGTCCCACGGCGCGTCATGCAACTGGCCTTCTACGACCAGCTCAGCCACTCGCAGATCGCCGAGACACTCGGGCTGCCCGTCGGTACGGTGAAGAGTCATGTGCGACGGAGCCTGAGCCGGTTGAGGACGCGATGCATCGCGACCGCGACGACGCCCGTCAGCGCGGCGCCGATCATTCTGGGTGGAACTCGGAGCACGTCGTCGTCTCCCTCATGTCATGGTCCCCGAGGCGACGGTCAGCCTCCCCGCAGGGCCGTCCGG
>NZ_WJSP02000609.1 GCF_009720255.1 Agromyces humi
CTCGCCGAGCACCAACCGCTGCCGCGTGAGCCACTCCTCGAACGCCGTGACGCCCGCGCCGTCGTCGCCGGCCTCGAGGGCGACGCGCATCTCGCGCGCCAGCCCTGCGGCATCCGTGACCCGCAGCTCGTCGAGCGGCACCGCGCCGCCGACCAGCGCCCGCATCGACCCGTGCGTCAGCAGCCGGGCGACTCCGGGCTGCAGCAGCGCGCCGAACGCCCAGCCGGTGCCCTCGAGCCGTCGATGCGAGCGGCCGGCCTCGGGGCCGTACAGGGCGGCGGCATCGGGCTCGATCACGAGGTTCGCCGACGGGTAGTCGAGCACCCCCTGCTCGACGACCGCGCCGGGCGGGAGCTGCCACCGCGGCACCCAGACGTGCCGCACCAGGTCGGCGAGCGAGGGGTCGACGACGTACCTGGCGAGCCGCACCGGAGCCTCGCGTTCGACCTGCGCGTCGGCGTGCTCGGGCAGCGGCGCGATGCCGGGTGCGTCGGAGGCGGTGGCGAGCACGCCCTTGACCGCCGAGGCGCCCGCCCGCGATCGCCAGTACGCCTCGGCCGTCGTCATGGGCCCAGTATCGCTGGCACCACCGATGTCGCGTTTCGACAAGCCCTGCGGATGCCGCGTGCGTAGCGTCGAAGCCATCGGAACCGTCCGACCAGGGAGGACACCATGCATGACTTCGAGATGACCATCTACATCAAGGCCGACCCGCTCGTCGTCTGGGAGGCGATCGTCGGCGACGAGGGCAGCCGCGCGGTGATGTTCGGCTCGGTGCTCCGTGGCGAGCTCGAGCCCGGCGGCACCTACGAGTACGTCGGCCCGGGCGAGGGCGTCACCGAGGTGGTGCACGTCTACGGCGACGTGCTGCAGGCCGACCCGGGTGTCGTGCTCCAGCTCACCGAGCACCCCGGCCCGGTCTACCGCGAGAACCACGCCGAGCTCACGAGCCGCATGACCTGGCGGTTCGAGCAGGCCGGCGTCGGGCTCACGAAGCTGACCTTCACGAACGACGAGTGGAGCGAGGGGCATCCGGCGCAGGCCGAGACGGCCGAGACGTGGCCGCGCGTGCTCTCGAGCCTCAAGTCGTGGATCGAGACGGGCGAGGCCATCCCGATGACCTCCTGAGCCGAGCGGATGCTGCGCCGCACTGTCGCTCCTTCGCGCCCCGTCGGCCCCGTCGACAGCCCCGTCGACCGCCCCGCCCCATACCCGTCGACCGCCGCCCGAACCCGTCGAGATGACGCAAATCGACCTTCCCGGCGCCGGGAACGACGGTTTGCGTCATCTCGAGGCCGGCCGATGACCATCACGACGGCTCCGCGACCGACGGATGCCGCGGGCGGCCCGTGGCTAGGATCGTGCCCATGGCCGACGACGCGGTGAAGCAAGCACAGGAGGCGGCCGCCGCAGCGGCCGAGGCGGCCGAGGCCCTGCAGGTGCAGGCGCAGGAGGCCATCCGCAAGGCGGAGGAAGCGGCAGCCCTCGCGCAGGCGGC
>NZ_WJSP02000061.1 GCF_009720255.1 Agromyces humi
CGTCGAAGCCGAACTCGTCGCGCACGGCGCCGAGCATGCGCACTAGGTCGTCTGCAGGCAGCAGTGTCGGCGTGCCGCCGCCGAAGAACACGGTCGACGCGCGGCGATCGGGCACTCCGGATGCCTCCGACCACGGTCACGCCGGGATCGAGGAGGTCGCCGAGGGGCACGTCGTCGAATCCGACGAGGGCGGTGTCGCGGTGCCGGCCGAGTTCGCGCAGGCCGCGGATGACCCCGATGGTGACGAGGTTCTGGCTGCTGAAGATCGCGGTGGGCGGGTTCGGCGAGTCGAACAGCGCGATCGTGGCGGCGCGGGCCGATTCCTCGTCGTGCAGGTTCTGGATGACGGGCAGGTCGCGCGTGGCGACGCCGGCCCGGCCGAGTTCCTCGAGGAAGCCCCGCCGGCGCTCGCGGGCCGTCTGGATGCCGGCCTTGTCGCCGAGGTAGGCGAGCCGGCGGTGCCCGTGCTCGAGGAGGTGGCGGGTGGCGAGCGCGGCACCGTCGGCGTTGTCGCTGACGACGGCGTCGGAGGTGATGCCCGCGGGTTCGCGGTCGACGAAGACGACGGGCGTGCCGCGCCGGAGCTCCGGGGCGAGGTAGGCCTGGCTGTCGGAGACGGTCGTGAGGATGAGCCCGTCGACGCGTCGGCGCAGGAATGCGGCGACCGCCTCCTGCTCGCGATCGGGGTCGTCGTCGAGGCTCGACGCGAAGACGGCGACGCCGTGCTCGAGGGCCGCGTCCTCCACGGCGCGGTGCACGGCCCCGGCGAAGGGGTTGTCCACGCTGCCGAGGTCGCCGCCATCCGCGACGGCTACGCGTTCGACGGCCCCGCCCTCGAGATGGGCGCCCTCGTGAACGGCGAGGCGATGCCCGACGTGCCCGTGCGCATCCCGCTCGCGATGACGAACCGGCACGGGCTGGTCGCGGGCGCGACCGGGACGGGCAAGACCCGCACGCTGCAGGTGCTCGCCGAGCAGCTCGCCGCCCACGGCGTGGCCGTGTTCGCCGCCGACATCAAGGGCGACCTCTCGGGGATCGCGACCCCAGGCGAGGGCAACGAGAAGCTCCTCGAGCGCACGGCCGGCATCGGCCAGGCCTGGGAGGCGGCCTCGTTCCCGGTCGAGTTCTTCTCCCTCGGCGGCATCGGCCGCGGCGTGCCGATCCGAGCGACGGTCGCCGGGTTCGGTCCGTTGCTGCTGAGCAAGGTGCTCGGCCTCAACGACACGCAGGAGTCGAGCCTCGGACTCGTGTTCCACTACGCCGAGAACGCGGGACTGGCACTGCTCGACCTCGAAGACCTCCGCGCGGTGCTGCAGTACCTCACGAGCGACGAGGGCAAGGGCGAGCTCGAGGGCCTCGGCGGACTCTCCAAGGCGACGGTCGGCGTCATCCTGCGCGAGCTGGTCGCGTTCGCCGAGGCCGGCGCCGACGCGTTCTTCGGGGAGCCCGAGATCGACACGGCCGAGTTCCTGCGCGTGGCATCGGATGGTCGCGGCATCGTCAGCCTCCTCGAGGTGCCCGGGGTCGCCGATCGCCCGGCGCTCTACTCGACCTTCCTCATGTGGCTGCTCGCCGATCTCTTCAACGACCTCCCCGAGGTGGGCGACCTCGACCAGCCCAAGCTCGTGTTCTTCTTCGACGAGGCGCACCTGCTGTTCGCCGACGCCTCCAAGGACTTCCTGCAGCAGGTCGTGCAGACCGTGCGCCTGATCCGCTCGAAGGGCGTCGGCGTGTTCTTCGTCACGCAGACGCCGAAGGACGTGCCCGCCGACGTCCTGGCCCAGCTCGGGTCGCGGGTGCAGCACCAGCTGCGGGCGTTCACCCCCGACGACGCGAAGGCGTTGCGCGCGACCGTGTCGACCTACCCGAGGTCGGGCTACGACCTCGAGGAGGTCCTCACGACGCTCGGCACCGGCGAGGCCATCGTCACCGTCATGAACGAGAAGGGGGCGCCGAGTCCGGTTGCTTGGACCCGGCTGCGGGCACCGCTGGCCCTCATGTCCCCGTCGCCGGATGCCGCGATCGATACGGCTGTCGCCGCGTCGCCCCTGCAGGCCAAGTACGGCACCGCGATCGACCGGGAGTCCGCACACGAGCTGCTCACCGCGAAGATGAACGCCGCGGCGGCCGCCGCCCAGGCCGCAGAGGATGCCGCGGCCAGGGCGAAGGCCGACGCCGAGTTCGCCAAGCAGCAGGCCGCCATCGAGAAGCAGCGCGACAGGGAGCAGAAGGCGGCGCAGGCCGAGTACGACCGGCTCATGAAGCGCACCTCCGGCACCTCCCGCTCGCGATCGACGACCACCCGCTCCCGTTCCTCCGGCGGCGACTCGGTGCTCGAGCAGGTGCTCGGCTCCAAGGCGACCCGCGACGTGCTCACGACCGTCGTCGAGGGCATCTTCGGCACGAGGCGGCGCCGGTGAGCGGCGAGCGAGCGGATGCCGCGACGAACGCGTCCTCGGATGACGCCGCTCCGCGGCATCCGTTCATCCGTCCCTACCGCCCGGGCGACCGCGACGCCGTGTACGAGATCTGCCTGCGCACGGCAGCCGGAGGCGGGGACGCGACCGGGGTGTACTCCGACGACTCGCTGATGCCCGAGGTGTTCGCGCTGCCCTACGTCGCCTACGACCCCGACCTCGCGTTCGTGGTCGACGACGGGCACGACGGCCGCGCACTCGGCTACGTCATCGGCGTCGCCGACACCCGCGCCTTCGTCGAGTGGTGGAAGCGCGAGTGGACGCCCGGCTTCCGGGAGCGGCATCCGTCACCCGGTCCGCCCACCGGTCGCAACCCGGGCTTCACCGAGGCGCAGCTCATCGAGGCCGGCACGGACCCCGACCGCATGCTCATCGCCGAGGTCGACGCGTATCCGGCGCACCTGCACATCGACCTGCTGCCCGAGCTGCAGGGACAGGGCCTCGGCCGCCGCCTGATCGACACGCTGCGCGACGCGCTCGCGGCTCGGGGCGTTCCGGCCGTGCACCTCGGCATGGACGCCGCGAACACGGCGGCGCGCGCGTTCTACGACCGGCTCGGATTCCACGAGCTGCCGTCGAGCCGTCCTGACGCGCCGCTGCTCGGCATTGCGACCGACCGCAGCACGACCGGCGACCGCCCGGCGGGCGACGAGCTCAGCGCGTGAGCGAGCGCCGTTCGAACCAGTAGAGGAGGTTCGGGTCGGTCTCGCGCAGCTCGGCGAGCGTGACCGGCTCAGTCCGCACCGACTCCTCGGCGCCGAGGATCTCGGAGACCTGGTCCATCGTGGCCGTGTTCCAGAACCTGCCGCGCATGCGGAAGACGCCGCGTCCGTTCCGGCTGACGACGAAGAGCTCGTGCGTGGTGTCGAGGCTGTTGGGACGGTACAGCTCCACGCGCAGGATGCCGGCGATATCGCGTGCGGCGACCGTGTAGGTTCCGCCGAAGAAGCCGCGCTCGACGATGCCGTATTCGCTGACCGAGGCCTGCGTGCGCTGGTAGGCGAGCCACGCGATCGTGATCAGGGCGGCCGTCACGAGGCCGGTCCAGGCGACGATCGGCCATGTACCGCTCGGATCGAGGAGCCACAGCTCCGCTGCCAGCACGGGCAGCGCGAGCGCGGCGATCGGAAGCCCGATGCTCCTGGTGAGGGTGCGACGCGGCCTCAGGGTGAATACCCTGAGGCCGTCGCCCCTTACTGCCGTCGGCCCGATGGAGGAGCCCCCTGCGTCCCCACTCCTTGTGTCCATCGCCGCCGTTGACATCTCTCACATCATGTTCTTCAGGGCGCTCCGCCGCTATTCCGCATTAATGAGGACACGGCCGTCCGGAAACGACGAACGGCCCGATCTGCGAGGAGATCGGGCCGTTCGGGTTTGAGCGGAGGATGGGGGATTCGAACCCCGGATGAGCGTTGCGCGTCACCCGGGGTTCTCTGGCGGAGGATGGGGGATTCGAACCCCCGAGGGCTTTCACCCAACACGCTTTCCAAGCGTGCGCCATAGGCCACTAGGCGAATCCTCCTGAGACTCCTCACGCACCCGCCAGAGCCCGGTTACCCTTGCTGCGTTTCCGCCCTGGGGGAGTTGGCCTGGATGGCGCCACGTGAGGAGCCGGAGACAGTCTACCCGAGCCGGACCCGCGGAGTTGACCGCGGGCCGCGCCGGCCGCGGGCCACGAGCGCCGGCACGCGGCATCCGGCGCATTCCCAGTCGTGCCGCGAGGCCCGCCCAATAGGCTGGGGCCCGTGGCGCACCGCATCTACATCTGCTCCGCCGAGGGCAACACCGGCAAGTCCACGGTGGCCCTCGGCACGCTCGACACCCTGACCCGGCGCGCGACGCGCGTGGGCGTGTTCCGCCCGATCTCGCGGTCGACCGAGGAGCGCGACTACGTGCTCGACCTGCTGCTCGCGCACGAGGGCGTGGTGCCGCTCGAGTACGAGGACGCGATCGGCGTGTCGTACGACGACGTGCACGCCGACCCCGACGCGGCGCTCGCGACGATCGTGCAGCGCTTCAAGGCCGTCGAGGATCGCTGCGACGCGGTCGTCGTGCTCGGTTCCGACTTCACGGATGTCGGCAGCCCGACGGAGCTCGCCTACAACGCCCGCATCGCGGCGAACCTCGGCGCCCCCGTGCTGCTCGTGCTCGGCGGACGGGTCGGCGAGGGACGTGCGCGCTCCGAGCGGCTCGGGCATGCTGACGCGCGCACGCCAGAGGAGCTCGCCCAGCTCACCGAGCTCGCGATCGAGGAGCTCGGGCGCGAGCACGCCACCCTCCTCGGCGTCGTCGTGAACCGTGCCGATCCCGAGCAGCTCGGCGTCATCGTGCAGCGCGTGGCCGCGGCGGCCCGGTGGGAGGTCGATGCGGTCTCGGGTGTCGAGACGATGTCCGCGGCATCCGTCGCCGTGTGGGCCATCCCCGAGGACCCGTTCCTCGTCGCCCCGTCGATGCGCAGCATCATGGTCGCCGTCGACGGCGAGCTGTACGCCGGCGACCCCGACCTGCTCGACCGCGAGGCGCTCGGCGTCGTCGTCGCCGCGATGTCGATGGAGAACGTGCTCACCCGGCTGATCGAGGGGTCGGTCGTCGTCGTGCCCGGCGACCGCAGTGAGGTGCTGCTCGGCGTGCTCACGGCGCACACCTCGGCCACGTTCCCGTCGATCTCGGGCATCGTGCTGAACGGCGGCTTCCCGCTGTCCGATGCGGTCGAACGGCTCGTCGACGGGCTCAAGGCGGGGCTGCCGATCATCCGCACGCAGCTCGGCACCTACGACACGGCACTCGCGATCACGCAGACGCGCGGACGCCTGGCTGCGGAGTCGCAGCGCAAGCGCGACACGGCGCTGTCGCTCTTCGAGAAGCACGTCGACGGCCACGCGCTGCTCGACCTGCTCGACGTCGCGCGGCCCGAGGTCGTCACGCCGCTCATGTTCGAGTACGGCCTGCTCGAGCGCGCGCGGCGCGAGCGCAAGCACATCGTGCTGCCCGAGGGCTACGACGACCGGATCCTCCGTGCCGCCGCGACGCTGCTCGCCCGCGACGTCGCCGACCTCACGATCCTCGGCGAGGAGATCGAGATCCGCGCGCGCGCGATCGGGCTCGGCCTCGACATCTCCCGCGCCACGGTGCTCTCGAACCACGACCACGTGCTCGTCTACCGGTTCGCCGATGAATACCAGCGTCGCCGCGCGCACAAGGGCGTCACGCTCGAGCAGGCTCGCGAGATCGTGCAGGACGTGTCGTACTTCGGCACCATGATGGTCGCGCTGGGGCTCGCCGACGGCATGGTGTCGGGCGCAGTGCACACGACCGCGCACACCATCCGACCGGCCTTCGAGATCATCAAGACGAGGCCCGGCGTCGACGTGGTGTCGAGCGTGTTCCTCATGGCGCTCGCCGACCGGGTGCTCGTCTACGGCGACTGCGCGATCGTGCCGATGCCGACCGCCGAGCAGCTCGCCGACATCGCCATCTCGTCGGCCGCGACGGCGAAACAGTTCGGCATCGAGCCGCTCGTCGCCATGCTGTCGTACTCCACGGGCGAGTCGGGTACCGGGGTCGACGTCGACAAGGTACGTCGCGCGACCGAGCTCGTGCGCGAGCGCGCGCCAGAGCTCGCGGTCGAGGGACCGATCCAGTACGACGCCGCAGCCGACGCCGCGGTGGCCCGCACGAAACTGCCCGAGTCGACGGTCGCGGGCCGGGCGACGGTGTTCATCTTCCCCGACCTCAACACGGGCAACAACACCTACAAGGCCGTGCAGCGCTCGTCGGGCGCGGTCGCCATCGGCCCGGTGCTGCAGGGCCTCAACAAGCCCATCAACGACCTCTCCCGGGGCGCCCTGGTGCAGGACATCGTGAACACCGTGGCCATCACGGCGATCCAGGCGGCGGATGCCTCGTGAGCATCGTCCTCGTCGTGAACTCGGGCTCGTCGTCGATGAAGTACCAGCTGATCGACGTCGAGGCGGCCGAGCCGCTGGCGAGCGGGCTCATCGAGCGGATCGGGCAGGCCGACGGCCGGGCGACGCACACGGTGCGGCATCCGTCGACCGCGTCGTCGGGTGGAGCAGATGCCGTGAGCGGGCCGGATGCCCCTGACGAGACGTTCCGCGACGACGTCGCGGTGCCCGACCACGACGCCGCCTTCGCGTGGATGCTCGAGGCGTTCGCCGTGCACGGCCCCTCGCTGGAGGAGCACCCGCCCATCGCCGTGGGCCACCGGGTCGTGCAGGGCGGAGCCCGGTTCTTCGAGCCGACGGTGATCACCGAGCTCGTGAAGATCAACATCGACGAGCTGTCGGTGCTCGCACCACTGCACAACCCGGCGAACCTCGCGGGCATCGTCGCGGCCGAGAAGGCGTTCCCCGACGTGCCGCACGTCGCCGTCTTCGACACGGCGTTCCACCAGACGATGCCGCCGGCGGCCTACACCTACGCCATCGACCGCGAGGTGGCGGCGAAGCACCGCATCCGCCGCTACGGGTTCCACGGCACCTCGCACCGGTTCGTGTCCCGGGCGGCCGCCGAGTTCCTCGGGCGTCCGGTCGAGGACCTGCGCCTCATCGTGCTGCACCTCGGCAACGGCGCGTCGGCCTGCGCCGTGTCGGGCGGGCGTTCGGTGGAGACGAGCATGGGCATGACGCCGCTCGAGGGACTCGTCATGGGCACGCGGTCGGGCGACCTCGATCCGGCGATCCTGCTGCATCTCGAGCGCCGGGCCGGGCTCGATGCCGACGGCCTCGACGACCTGCTCAACAAGCGCAGCGGCATCCTCGGGCTCGGCGGGCACGGCGACATGCGCGACCTCGTGTCGGCCGCAGAAGCGGGCGATGAGGCGGCGACCCTCGCGCTCGAGGTGTACACGCACCGGATCCGCTCGTACGTGGGGGCCTACGCCGCCCAGCTCGGCCGGGTCGACGCGATCGCCTTCACCGCGGGCGTCGGCGAGAACGCGCCGATCGTGCGTGAGTGGTCGCTCGCGGGCCTGGAGGGGTTCGGCGTCGAGCTCGACCCCGATCGCAACCGTGAGCGGGGGAGCGGCGCTCGGCGCATCTCGACGGATGCCTCGCGCACGGCCGTGCTCGTCGTGCCGACCGACGAGGAACTCGAGATCGCCCGGCAGACGCTCGCGGTCGTCACCGCCTGATCCGAGGCCGTCCCGTACCGGGGATTTCGCACGAACCATTGCGCAAGAAGTATTGTGCAATGAGTCTTGCGGAGTTAGCATCGACACATGACCGATTCCGAGCACGCATCGAACTCCGCAGGGCGGGGGGAGCACCGAGACCGGGTGATCCAGGTCCACGATCCGGGCCCCATGCGTGCGCTCGCCCACCCCCTGCGGTTGCGCATCCTGGGGCTCCTGCGCGTGGAGGGACCGCAGTCGGTGGGCGCGCTCGCACAGGCCACCGGCGCGGCATCCGGGTCGGTGAGCTACCACCTCGCGACGCTGGCGAAGCACGGGTTCGTCGTCCCCGCACCCGAACTCGAACGAGACGGCCGCGAGCGCTGGTGGAAGGCCGCGCACGAGATGACGACCTCGCAGTCGGCCGACTTCCTCGACGACCCGGATCGGCGCGAGGCCGACGAGGCGATGCGGCGGGCGGTGCTCGATCTCTATCACCGCGAACTCCTGCAGGCGCTCGACGCCGAACTCGCCCTCGAGCCCGAGTGGGTGGCGGCCTCCGACTCGAGCGACGGAGGAGCACAGCTCACGCTCGACGAGTTCCGCGAGCTCAACGCCGACCTCGAGGCGGTGCGCGAGAAGTGGTGGGCGCGTGGCCGCGAGCCCCGCGAGGGCACCCGGGCGGTGCGGTGGATCACGCACACCTTCCCGAGGACGCTGTCATGAGCGGGGCACGTCGGCGCGTGCCGCTGCTCGCGCTCTACACGGCCCAGTTCTTCTCGCTCGGCGGCAACGCCATCGCGCTCGTCGCCATCCCGATCATCGCCCTGACCCAGACCGGGTCGCCGCTCGCCGCGGGCGTGGCCGGCGTGTTCGCCACGGTCCCGCTCATCATCGGCGGCACCTTCGGCGGCGTGCTCGTCGACCGCTTCGGCTACCGCGTCTCGAGCATCGTCGCGGATCTCGCGAGCGCGCTCGCCATCATCGCGATCCCGTTGCTCAGCGCCACGGTCGGCCTCTCGTTCGGGGCGCTGCTCGCGCTGGTGTTCCTCGGTGGCCTCCTCGACCCGCCGGGCGACACCGCGAAGACCTCCCTCGTGCCCGACCTCGCGAAGCTGGCACGGATGCCGCTCGCCCGCGCCGCGGGAGCGCAATCGGCAGTGCAGCGCACCTCGACCATGGTCGGCGCGGGCGTCGCGGGCGCCATGGTCGCGCTGTTCGGACCGGTTCCGGCGCTCATCGTGGATGCGGCGGGGTTCGTCGTCTCGGCGGTCCTCGTCGCCTGCTTCGTCCCGCGCGCCGTGGCTGCGGCAGCGGCGGCCGATGCAGCCGAATCGGGCGACGACGAGCACGCGAAGGGCGGCTTCGTCGCGGGCATCCGGTTCATCGCGAGGCATCCTCTGCTGCGTGCCATCGTGCTCCTCGTGACGCTCACCAACGCGATCGACGCCGCCGGCATGACGGTGCTGAAGCCGGTGTACGCGACGCAGGTGCTGCACGACCCGGCCGTGCTCGGCTTCATGGTCGGATGCTTCGCGGCCGGCGCGCTCACCGGCTCCGCGCTCTTCGGCGTGTTCGGGCACCGGTACTCGGGGCGGCTGATGTTCGCCACATGCTTCGTGCTCGCGGGTACTCCGCCCTACCTGGCGATGGCGCTCGGCGCGCCGCTGCCCGTGCTCCTTCCGGTGCTCGCCCTGTCGGGCCTCGCCGCCGGCGCCCTCAACCCGATGATGGCCACGGCCATGTACGGCGAGGTGCCTGACGGCATGCGCGCCCGCGTGTTCGGCGCCACCACCGCGGGCGTCGCGGCATCGATGCCGCTCGGCGCGCTGCTGGGGGGTTTGGCGGTGGAGCAGCTCGGGCTCGTGCCGACCCTGGCGACCTGCGCGGCGCTCTACCTCGTGCTCGGTGGCAGTCCGCTGTTCATCCGTGGATTCGCGGGGCTCAGCGCCGCCCGCGACCACGGAGCGGGCGAGGCCGACGGCCACGGAACGGGCGAGGCCGAGCGGCACGGAACGGACGAGGCCGACGTCGAAGCGGGAGGGACGGCGTCCGCGACGACGCCGACCAGGGTCGCGGATGTTCCCGAAGTTTCCTCGAGGTAATCTTCAGGCTTCTTTCGGGAAACCCTTGTCCCGAGACTCAGCTTGCCCCTAGGTTGACACCCGGGGGTAGGGCTCGAGGACGAGCCCACCGATTCGTCGTCATGGGGGTTGACCGATGGAGCAGCACACGCGTGCCTGGGCACGAGTCGAACGGGATCGCAGGAACCGCGGCAAGCGCTTCCGGTTCCGCACCACGGCCTTCCTGAGCGTCGTCGCAGTGCTGGCCGCGGGCGGCGCGCTGACCGCCACGGCCGTCCCCGGAGACACCTCGCACGCCGAGGGACGCTTCCTCTCGGGGTCGCTGTTCGACCTCATGAACCTCGACGCCGTCGTCGGCATCGAGGGTGAGACCGCGACGAGCGACGGCGTCACGGCCGAGACGAACTCGCAGAACCTCGACCTCGGCGTGCTCGGCCTGCTGAGCGTCGACATCGGCGGCGGCATCCAGCTGCCGGTGGACTTCGTCGACGCGGGTGTGGTCGGCCAGTACGCGAGCGCAGCGACGGACGGATCGTCGCTCGGCGCCTCGGGCCTCATCTCCGACACCGGAGCGATCGGCACCGGCATCACTCCGGCGCCCGGCGTGGCGCCCGGTCCGCTGGGCTTCGACCTCGCCGACCTGCTGGGTGCCGAGTTCGCAGGCACCATCACCGACCTCGACCTCGAAGTCGGCGCGGTCAGCGCCCAGGCAGAAGTGACGGCCGGTGGCACGCCCGTCGGCGACTACGAGATCGCCTCCGCGGTCGTGCAGGTCGACAGCCCGGTGATTGCGGGCATCACGACGACGGTGAACGGGGCGGTCGGCACGCTCGACACTGCCGTCGACGCGCTTGAAGGCGAGCTGGTGCAGGGGGTCCTCTCCGCCGTCGACAGCGTGCTCGCGGTCGGCGGTCTCGGCGATGCCAGCGCCACAATCTCGGTCGACCTGCCCGCCGCGGTCGCGCCTATCCTCGCGACGCCGCTCGACTCGGGCGGGGGAGTGGTGATCGACCTGGCGGCCGGCACCATCACGCTCGACCTCGACCAGCTCGTCGGCGGCCTGAACGGGCTGCCGCCTAGCACGGAGCTGCTCTCCGCGGCCGTCTTGACCGAGGTCACGAGCCAGGTCGCCGACCTCATCGACGGTCTGGTCGACGACCTGAGCGATGCGGTCACCGCGGCGCTCGACGCCGCCACCGTGTCGATCGACGTCGATGTCAACGCCGTCGGGCTCATCCCGCTCGTGAACGTGACCGTCGACGGCACGCTCGCCACGATCGCCGACGGCAGCGCCACCGTCGACATCACCGCGCTCGGAGTCCTCCCGATCACGGGCGTCACCGATGCGCTCATCCTCGACGCGCTCGGACCGATCGTCGACACGCTCCTCGACCCCGACACCGGTGCCCTCGGCACCTTCCTCACGACCCTCACCGACGACGTGCTGAACCCGGTGATCGACTCGCTGAACCCGGCCATCCTGCTGCTGGACACTGTCGTCTCGCTGCTGGCGAACGTGCAGGAACCCGAGCCGCCCGTCGCGGGCGCCGTCTTCCAGGAGACCGCGCTGCGGCTCAGCCTCCTGCCCAGCACGATCGTGCCCGAGCTGCTCGAACTGAACCTGGCGCAGGCCCTCGTCGGGCCGAACCTCGTGGCCCCCGTGCTCATCTCGCTGACACCCGACGAGGGTCCGGCGGCCGGTGGCACGCTCGTCTCCATCGACGGCACCGCGCTCGCCGGCACGACCGCGGTGACGATCGACGGCGTCTCCGTGCCCTTCACCCAGGTGAGCGACACCGAGGTCACGTTCGTCACGCCGCCGCACGCGGCCGGCCCGGTGAACGTGACGGTCACGACCGCGGCGGGCCAATCGGGCCCGCTGCCGTTCACGTTCGTCCCCGCTCCCGACCTGACCGCGCTGACGCCCGACGAGGGACCGGTGGCCGGTGGCACGCCGGTGACGATCACCGGCACGGACCTCGCCGGTGCGACCGCGGTGACGATCGACGGGGCATCCGTGCCGTTCACGCAGGTGAGCCCCACGGAGATCACGTTCACGACGCCGCCGCACGTGGCCGGCCCGGTCGACGTGGTGGTCACGACGCCGGGCGGTGCCAGCGACGCGCTGCCGTTCACGTACGTGCCGGCTCCTGCGCTGACGGCGCTGACGCCCGATGAGGGTCCGGTCGCCGGCGGCACGCCGGTGACGATCACCGGCACGGACCTGGCCGGTGCGACCGAGGTGACCATCGATGGGGCATCCGTGCCGTTCACGCAGGTGAGCGACACCGAGATCACGTTCACGACCCCGCCGCACGCCGCGGGTCCGGTCGACGTGATCGTGGCCACGCCAGGCGGGGACAGCAACGCGCTGCCGTTCACGTACGTGCCGGCTCCGAGCCTGATCGCGCTGACGCCCGATGAGGGCCCGGCCGCCGGTGGCACGCTCGTGTCGATCACGGGGACGGACCTCGGCGGTGCGACCGCCGTGACGATCGACGGGACATCCGTGCCGTTCACGCAGGTCAGTGCGACCGAGGTCACCTTCGTGACGCCGCCGCACCTGCCCGGACCCGTCGATGTGACCGTCACGACGCCGGGTGGTGTCAGCGGCCCGCTCGCCTTCACCTACCTGCCGGGGCCGGTCATCCTCTCGCTCACGCCGGATGTCGGACCGGTCGCCGGTGGCACGGACGTCACGATCACCGGGAGCGGCCTCACGGGCGCCACCGGCGTGACGATCGACGGCGTCCCCGTCGCGTTCACGCCCGTCAGCGACACGGAGATCACGTTCGTCACCCCGCCGCACGCCGCCGGCCCGGTCGACGTGATCGTGGAGACGCCCGGCGGCGACACCAACCCGCTGACGTTCACCTACCTCGACGTGCCGGCGTTGACGACGCTGACGCCCGATGAGGGACCGACCGTCGGCGGCACGATCGTGACGATCAGCGGCACCGCGCTCGCCGAGGCGACGGAGGTGACGATCGACGGCGTCTCGGTGCCGTTCACCCAGGTGAGCGACACGGAGATCGCGTTCGTCACGCCGCCGCACGCGGCCGGTCCGGTCGACGTCATCGTCACCACGCCCGGCGGCGAGAGCAATCCGTTGCCGTTCACGTACGTGCCGGCCCCCGTGCTGACGGCGCTGACGCCCGATGAGGGCCCGGTCGCCGGCGGCACGCCGGTGACGATCACCGGCACGAACCTGGCCGGTGCGACCGAGGTGACCATCGACGGGGCATCCGTGCCGTTCACGCAGGTGAGCCCCACGGAGATCACGTTCACCACGCCGCCGCACGCGGCCGGACCGGTCGACGTGATCGTGGAGACCCCCGGCGGACCGAGCAACGCACTGCCGTTCACGTACGTGCCGGCTCCTGCGCTGACAGCGTTGACGCCCGATGAGGGCCCGGTCGCCGGCGGCACGCCGGTGACGATCACCGGCACGAACCTGGCCGGTGCGACCGAGGTGACCATCGACGGGACATCCGTGCCGTTCATCCAGGTGAGCGACACCGAGATCACGTTCACGACCCCGCCGCACGCCGCCGGGCCGGTCGACGTGATCGTCACCACGCCAGGCGGGGACAGCAACGCGCTGCCGTTCACGTACGTGCCGGCACCGGCGTTGACCGCACTCGCGCCGGAGGAGGGCCCGGAGACCGGCGGCACCGAGGTCACCATCACGGGCACCGACCTCGGCGGCGCGACGAGCGTCACGGTCGACGGCGAGGAGGTGGACTTCACCGTGGTGGATGACACGACCATCACGATCGTGACGCCGCCGCACGCTGCCGGTCCGGTCGACGTGGTCGTCACGACCCCCGGTGGAGCCTCGCCGCCGCTCGAGTTCGAGTACACGCCCGTCACCACGATCGACGGGATCGAACCCGGCAGCGGGCCGGAGGCGGGTGGCACCCAGGTGACGATCACCGGGCACTGCTTCGCCGGTGCGACCGCCGTGCTGTTCGGGGACGTTCCCGCGACGAGCTTCGAGGTCGTCGACGACACCTCGATCATCGCCGTCGCCCCGGCCGGTGTCGGCACCGTCGACGTCACGGTCGTGGGGTCCGAGGAGTGCGGTGGCGCGACTGCCGAGGACGCATTCGCGTACACGCCCGCCGCCGGCGCACCGCCCGCTGCCGCACCCGGCAGTCAGGCTGGAACCTCGTCGGGCATCGCCTCGACCGGATTCGACCCGACGCCGTGGCTCGGGGGCGCACTCGTCGTGCTCCTCGCCGGGGCACTCATGCTGCTCAGTCGCCGTCGGGGGGCGCGCGGCTGAGCATGGCGGCTCCCGTCCGCGCCGGCAGGGGACGCCGGCGGACGGGAGCCGCCCTTCCCGTGCGAGAGCAACGTGGGCCGGCGCCGGCGG
>NZ_WJSP02000610.1 GCF_009720255.1 Agromyces humi
GGCCGCGGCCACCCACCGGCCGCCAGCCACGAGGCGGATGCCCAGCAGCAGCGCCAGCACGCCCACGAGCGCCACGACGAGCCCCCAGGGGACGACGACCTCGCCGATGGTCACCGACTGCCGATGGCCGATCGTGGCGACCGCCCCGTAGATGCCGCCGAGCAGCACGGCGAGCGCGTACATGCCCGCCCGCGCCAGTGGCGAGGGCTTCAGGTCGTCGCTCACTGCTGGTTCGTGTTCGGCGTGACCGTGTACGTCAGCGTCTCGCCCTCGCCGGCCAGGAGCACGAAGTACTCCGCGTTCGAGTAGATGCGGGCGCCCGCCTCACCGCCCGTCATGGTGGTGTCCTCGGTGAAGCCCGCGCCCTCGAGCTCGGCCGCGGCATCCGCCACCGGATCGGCGGTCGACGACGTGATCACGACGATCCAGCCCTTCCCGTCGGCGTCGCCGGCGCCGCCCGCGAACGTCACGTCGCCGTCGATGAGCGGGATCGTCGTGGGGAAATCGGCGGGCAGCTCGCCGCCGAGGCTGACGTCGCCACCGGTCGCGCTCTCGATGGCGTCCTCGACGCCCTTGTCGACGAGGTCGGCGGGGTTGCCGAAGCATCCCGTGAGCAGCGACGCGGTGATGCCCGCGATCGCCACGGCGGTGGCGGCACGGGTCGTGGTCGTCAGGGTCGTCATGGCGAACTCCTCGCTGGCGTGGACGGCCCGGGAAGAACGCGCGAGCCCGGCGGTGCCCCCGGCATCCGCTTCGCGTCGGAGTCTACCGCCCGGCGGCCCGCCCCGCCGATGCCGTAGCGTGGTCATCGTCGCGGGGCCGCCCGCCGGGAGGGAACGATGACGATGTCGGATGCCGCAGCGGCGAGCCGGGGCGACGATCGGGCGGTGCGCGTCGAGCGCGACGGCAGGGTCGCCAGCGTCGTCATCGACCGACCGAAGTCGCTCAACGCCCTCTCGCCCGAGGTGCTCCGGGCACTCGAGGGTGCGTTCTCCGAACTGTCGGCAGACGCCGGCGACCTGGCCGGAGTGCTGCTCGTCGGTGCGGGCGGCCGGGCGTTCGTCGCCGGTGCCGACATCCGCGCGCTGTCGCAGGCCACGCCGGCCGAGGGAGCGGAGACCGCGCGACTCGGTCATCGGGTGGCCGCCACGATCGAGGGGCTTCCACTCCCCGTCATCGCCTGCGTCGACGGCTTCGCCCTCGGCGGCGGGCTCGAGTTGGCGCTCGCCTGCGACTTCATCTATGCCACGGATGCCTCGCAGTTCGGCCAGCCCGAGGTGAAGCTCGGGCTCATCCCCGGGTTCGGCGGCACCGTGCGCCTGCCGCGGGTCGTCGGGCCGGCACGAGCGCGTGAGCTGATCTACACCGGGCGCCAGATCGGCATCGACGAGGCCGTGGCCGCCGGGCTCGTGCTGCGGCGCTTCGAGGACCGCGAGGCGCTCCTGTCCGGAGCCCGGGAGACGGTGGAGCTCATGGCGGCCGCGTCGGCGTCG
>NZ_WJSP02000611.1 GCF_009720255.1 Agromyces humi
CACCGGGTGTGCGCGCATCCTCGCCGGCGCGCGAGCGGCTCACGGGCAGCTCGGCCGCGCCGACCGTGACGCTCGGGTGGTCGCCGCCGAGCCGGATGCGCGTGAGGTGCGGGATCGCGACGAGGTACGACCGGTGCACGCGCACGAACGCGTCGGCCCACTGCCGCTCGAGATCGGACATCGGCACGCGAACGAGGTAACTGGCCTCCTCGGTGTGCAGGCGCGCGTAGTCGCCCTGCGCCTGCACGTAGCGCACCTCGTCGCGGCGGATCATGCGGGTCGTGCCGCCCAGCGTCACTGCGATCATCTCGGGTTGCTGCTCGGAGGCCGCGGCGCCGGCGTGCGCGGCCGCCGAGGCCTTGAGCGCCTCGACGATGCGGGTCACCGATCGGTGCAGGCGCTCGGTGCGCACGGGCTTCAGGAGGTAGTCGACGGCGGCGAGGTCGAACGCCTCGAGCGCGCCCTCCTCGTCGGCGGTGACGAACACGAGGGCGGGCCGCCGCTCGAAGCGCTGCATCGCGCGGGCGAGGTCGAAGCCGGTGAGCCCCGGCATGTGGATGTCGAGGAACGCGGCGTCGACTGGCTCGCGGGTGAGGAGCCGGATCGCCTCGGCGCCCGACGCGGCCTGGTGGATGACCCCGATGCGCGGGTCCTGCCCGAGCAGGAACGCCAGCTCGTCGATCGCGGGCTGCTCGTCGTCGGCGATGAGCACGGAGATCGTCATCGTTCCAGTCTTCCACCGGGGAGTCGGCCGGCACCGGGGCTGCGCGAGGCGTCGGCGGATGCCGCGACCCGGCCGGGCTGCGACTTCGGCACGCGCATCCGCACGAGCGTGCCAGCGCCCACGTTCGTCTCGACGACGAGCCCGTGCTCCTCGCCGTAGACCTGCCGGAGGCGCGCGTCGACGTTGCGCAGTCCCACGTGCTCGCCCGGGGCGCCGCCTGCGAGCACCGTCTCGAGCCGCTCGGGGTCGATGCCGACGCCGTCGTCCTCCACGCTGATCTCGGCGAAGGCGCCCAGGTCGGAGGCGGTGATCGTGATGCGGCCACCGCCCTCCTTGGACTCGAGGCCGTGGCGCACGGCGTTCTCGACGAGCGGCTGGATGGACAGGAACGGCACCACGGTCGACAGCACCTCGGGCGCGATCTGCAGCGTGACCCGCAGCCGGTCGCCGAACCGCGCCCGCTCGAGCCGGAGGTAGCTGTCGATCGAACGCAGCTCCTCGGCGACCGTCGTGAAGTCGCCGTGCCGGCGGAACGAGTATCGCGTGAAGTCGGCGAACTCGAGCACGAGCTCGCGCGCCTGGGCGGGGTCGGTGTTGATGAACGACGCGATCGCGTTCAGCGAGTTGTAGATGAAGTGGGGGCTGATCTGCGCGCGGAGCGCACGCACCTCGGCCTCGGCGAGCGCCGCGCGCGAGGCATCCAGCTCGCCGAGCTCGACCTGGGCGGCCACCCAGTCGGCGACCTCGCCGGTGGCCCGCACGAGG
>NZ_WJSP02000612.1 GCF_009720255.1 Agromyces humi
GCGGCATCCCGCCCGTGCGACTACTTGCCGTCGACGGCGGCGCGCACGACGAGCCACACGACGACGCCCACGCTGAGGGCGACTCCCGCCGCCGCCGCGACCGCGGCGCCGGGCTGCTCATTCGCGAAGCGGCGCCACCGCACCTTCGCCACGGCGGTCTTGCGCTGCAGCTGCTTGGGCACGTTGAGCTTGTCCTCCAGCGCGTCGAGCGTGCCGGCGAACTCCCGGCGTGCCCGTTCGGAGTTCGCCTTCGCCTCGAGGCGGGTCAGGTTGCGCTCGTGCGTCTTGGCGTCGCGCTTGCTGAGCTGGCGTCCGGCGTCAGTCGCGGCCATAGTCGCCCGTTCCCTTCACCACGTCGAGGTCCTTGCGGAGGCTCTCGATCGATTCGAGCGGCTCGCTGCCGCGCTTGAAGTTGATCATCGCGATCCACACGAGGATCGCGATGATCACGATGAGGATGCCCGAGACGGTGAGGGCCGCGGCCCACGCCGGCATGACGAGGGCCAAGGCGAAGATCGCGGCGGTGATGAGCGTGAACAGCAGGAACACGGCCACCACGGCGGCGCCGGCCACGAGGCCCGACCCGATGCCGAAGTGCTTGATCTTGTAGCTGATCTCGGCCTTGATCTGGTCGATCTCGGCCTTGATCAGGTCGGAGACGCGGTCGGGAAGCTCTCCGACCAGCGTGAACAGCGAGCGTTCGTCGTTCGACGGTGCGGCCATGTTCGCCTCCGGGGTCAGGATGCGGACGCCGGGCCCGGCACGGGCTTGGTGCGACCGGCCGGCTTCGACGCCGACTCCGACGCCACGTCGGCGGCATCGTCGACCGCGCCACCGAGCTTGGAGGCGGCATCGTCGACCGCCGACTTCGCGGCGTCAGCGGCCTTCGAGATGTTCGCCTTCGCGTCTCGCGCAGCCCGGTTCACATCGGCCTTGGTCGCTCCAGAGCCCTTGGTGGCGCTGCCGATGAGGTTCTTCACGCCGTCGAGCACGGTGTCGCCGAGGTCGCCGACCCTGGCGGACGCGAAGTCCTTCACCGTGCCCACGCCCTGCTGCACCGACGGCTGGTTCCACACCTTCTCGGCGGCCGCGCGGATCTGCTCGTAGCGCTCACGGCCGGCACGTGTGCCGAGCACGTACCCGACGCCGACTCCGACGACGAAGAGGATCTTGCCCTTCATGTGCACCCCATCTCCCTGTGGATCGCCACCACGACGTTTCCAGCGTAGACCCCGTGCAATGGGGCGCAAGGGGGTTGCGTGAAAAGTATTCCCCTCCGGCTATGCAATGTCGCCGGGCGTGATCGCGAGGTGACGGATGCGGCGTGCCGCCTCCTGCGCGTGCGGGACGACGGACGCCAGCCCGGTGCCCGCCACCCACGACCCGGTCGCCTCGATGCCGGGCTCGGCGGCGAGCACCTCCTCGAGCGCACGCACGCGATCGCGTTGGCCGATCGTCGCCTGCGACAGGGCGTCGC
>NZ_WJSP02000613.1 GCF_009720255.1 Agromyces humi
AGGTCGTCTACTTCAAGCAGCGATCGACCGCCAGTGCGGATCGAGCCAGCCGGGCCGGGTGGGTGGCAGTCCGGCCCGGGCGATCCTCGTCAGCGCCATCCACGCGCAATAGTTGCGTTGAGCATGCTCAACGGGTAGATTGAGCATCGTCGAGTTCGGCCAGCTCCTGCTCGAGGCGGCGGATGCGCTCGTCCTGCTCGGCGTCGGTGCGGAGGCGTCGCAGGAAGTCGGCGTCGTCGTCGGGGGCGATCGCGCCGCCTCGCGACGGCCCCACCCGGTTGGCCCGTCCGCGGCCGATGATGAACCAGAGCAGCCCGCCGATGATCGGCACGATGAGGATCACGACGATCCACCAGCCGCGACGCAGCCCGCGGATGCGCGAGCGATCGAAGAACGCGCAGTCGGCGACGGCGTAGATCGTGAAGATCACGGCGGCGACGCCGAGTCCGAAGAGCAGCCGGGCCATTCCATCAGTGTAGGCGCGTCAGGGGCCGCTGCGGCTGTGAGAGCGCTCAGCGGCGGCGACCTACACTGTCAAGGTGAAATCCGTGCCCGTCTGGATCTGGTACACCGCGCTGCGCATCCTGCTGTTCGCGGTGCCGCTCGCCGTGCTGCTCGCCGTGGGCGTGAACCCGTGGATCTCCGCCGCCGTCGCCGCCCTGTTCGGCTTGAGCGCGTCGCTGATCTTCCTGCGTCGGGCCCGGGAGTCGATGTCGACCGACCTCTACAGCGCCCGGCACCGCGAGGCGCCCGTCACCCGCGCCGACGACGAGGAGGAGGACGCCGCGATCGACGGTCAGAGCCCGAACGCGAGTCCCAAGCCCACCCCGTAGACGAGGGCGGTGAAGCTGGCGAGCTGCAGCGCGAGCAGCAGTTCGCGCGGCGTCTTCGACCACAGCACGATCGCCGACGCCGGCAGTGCGAGCAGCAGGCCGAACAGCACGAGCCAGGCCGTGGGGTAGAACAGCGCGAAGAACACCACGATCGCGAACGGCACGAGCATGAACACCACGAACAGGATGCGGCCCGCGAGCGGCCCGACGAGCACCGCGAGGGTGCGCTTGCCCGCGGCCTTGTCCTGCGCGACGTCGCGCAGGTTGTTGGCCATCAGCACCGCGCACGCGATGAGCCCCGCGCCGACGCCGCCGAGCCACGCCTCGAAGTTCACGTCGAGCGCCTGCACGTAGGCCGATCCTGCGGTGGCCACGAGGCCGAAGAAGACGAACACGAACAGCTCGCCCAGGCCGTAGTAGCCGTAGGGGCGCTTGCCGCCGGTGTAGAACCAGGCCGCAACGATGGCGACGGCGCCGACGGCGAGCAGCCACCACTGCTGGGTCACGATGACGACCGCGCCGAGCGACTGCAGCACCGGGCTCGTGGCCGGGATGTACAGGAAGCCCCAGAGCAGCGCGGCGATCACGCCGGGAACGCCGTAGGGCATGAAGTACGTGACGCGGAAGGCACG